>JANONV010000001.1:0-7002 GCA_031421015.1 Gallionella sp.
ATTCAGCATGTCGGTATACAAAGAGAAGCCGATCTCCTGCATCTCACCGCTTTGCGATTCGCCCAGCACCTCGCCCGCGCCGCGTATTTCCAGATCGTGCATCGCGAGATAGAAGCCGCTGCCGAGCTGCTCCATCGCCTGGATCGCTTCGAGGCGTTTTTTCGCCTGACCGGTGAGCGCTTCGGTTTCCACCAGCAGATAGGCGTAGGCCTGATGGTGCGAGCGACCGACGCGGCCGCGCAGTTGATGCAATTGAGCCAGGCCGAAACGGTCGGCGCGGTTCATCAGGATGGTGTTGGCGCTGGGCACGTCAATGCCGGTCTCGATGATGGTGGTGCACAGCAGCACGTTGAAACGCTGCTGGTAAAAATCGCGCATCACCGCTTCCAGTTCGCGCTCGGGCATCTGCCCATGCGCGACGCGAATGCGTGCTTTCGGCAGCAGTGTGGCCAGCTTCTCCGCCATGTTGGCGATGGTGTCCACTTCGTTATGCAGGAAGTACACCTGCCCGCCGCGCTTCAGTTCGCGCAGCACTGCTTCGCGGATGATGCCGTCGCTGATTTGTGCGACGAAGGTCTTGATAGACAATCGGCGTTGCGGCGCGGTGGCGATCACCGAAAAATCGCGCAGCCCTTCCAACGACATCGCCAAGGTGCGCGGGATCGGGGTGGCGGTGAGTGTCAGGACATCCACTTCTGCACGCAGCGCTTTCAACTTTTCCTTTTGCTGCACGCCGAAGCGGTGCTCCTCGTCGATGATGACCAGGCCGAGGTTGTGGAACTTCACCCCTTTCTGGATCAGCTTGTGCGTGCCGATGATGATGTCGAGTTTGCCCTCACTCATGTCCTTCATTGCCTGCGCTTGTTCCTTGGCGGAACGGAAACGCGACAGCTCGGCGATCTTGATTGGAAGATCGGCGAAGCGGTCGGAGAAATTCTGAAAATGCTGTTCGGCCAGCAGCGTGGTGGGCACCAGCACCGCGACCTGTTTGCCGTCCATCGCCGCGACGAACGCGGCACGCAGCGCGACCTCGGTCTTGCCGAAGCCGACATCGCCGCAGATCAGCCGGTCCATCGGTTTGCCGCTTTGCAGGTCGGCGATCACCGCTTCGATGGCGGCGGCCTGATCCGGCGTTTCCTCGAAACCGAATCCGGCGCAGAACGCCTCGTAATCGTGCGGACTGTGTTTGAAGGCGTGGCCTTTGCGCGTGGCGCGCTGCGCGTATAGATTCAGCAGCTCGGCGGCGGTGTCGCGCACCTGCTTCATCGCGCGGCGTTTCGCCTTGTCCCATGCCGCCGTGCCCAGTTTGTGCAACGGCGCGGTGTCCGGCGCGCCGCCGCTGTAGCGGCTGACCACGTGCAGTTGCGCCACCGGCACGTAGAGCCTGTCGTTGCCCGCATATTCCAGCAGCAGAAATTCTCCCTCGCCCTCGCCGAGATCCATGTTGACCAGGCCTTGATAGCGCGCGATGCCGTGCTGCTCATGCACCACCGGGTCGCCGACTTTAAGCTCGGACAAATCGCGCAACATGCCTTCCACGTTGCTTTTTTTCGCGGCGCGGGCGGCACGGCTGCGCGGTTGCGCGGCGTATAACTCGGTCTCGGTGACGATGGCCAGACGTTCGGCGGTTAATACAAAACCGTTTTGCAGCGGGCCGACGGCGAGCATGAATCGTTCGGTGGGCTGCAGGAATTCCGCGTAAACCCCTAACCCCTCCCGGCCTCCCCTTGTCAGGGGAGGAGACGCTTCCTGGCACAGCGTGGGTGTGAGGCCGTATTCGTGCAGGTAAGCTGCCATGATCTCGCGCCGACCGAGGCTATCGGCGAGCAGCAGCACGCGACCGTCGAAACCTTGCAGAAAATTCTGGAATGCCTGCGTGGGGATTTCGGCGCGGCGGTTGACGGCGATGTCGGGCAGGGGGGCAGTGGGGCAGGGGATGATATTTTTTGGTTCAACCCCAACCCCAACCCCAACCCCAACCCCCCTCGGTCCCCCCTTGTCAGGGGGGAAGGTTAGCTCCTCCCCCGCTCCTCCCCTGATAAGGGGAGGCTGGGAGGGGTTGGGGAGGTCGGGAGGGGTTTGATTTTGAACAACATCCACCCGCGCAAATTCCTTCACCCGTATGAAAAACCGCTCCGCATCCAGAAATAATTCACGCGGCTCCAGCAACGGCCGCTGCGGATCGCCTCTGAGCAGGTTGTAGCGCGACGCGGTATCTTTGCCGAAATTGGCGATGGCCTCGTCCACTTCGTGATGCAGGCACAGCGTGGCGTGCATGGGCAGGTAATCGAACAGCGTGGCGGTGCGCTCGAAAAACAGCGGCAGGTAATACTCGACGCCCGCCGGAGCGTTTCCCTTGCTCACGTTTTTGTAGATATGCGACCGGGACGGATCGCCCTCGAAGCGTTCGCGAAAATTTTGCCGGAAGCGCGCCTGTCCCGCCTCGTCCAGCGGGAATTCGCGCGCCGGCAGCAAACGGATCTCCGGCACCGGATACAGCGAACGCTGCGTGTCCACGTCGAAGGTGGCGATGGTCTCGATTTCGTCGTCGAACAGGTCAATGCGATACGGCAGCACGCTGCCCATCGCGAACAGATCGATGATGCCGCCGCGCACGCAGTATTCGCCGGGGGACAGCACCTGTTGCACATGGCTGTATCCGGCCAGGGTCATCTGCTCGCGCAGCCGGGCGAGGTCGAGTTTTTCACCGCGCTTGAGGAAAAAAGTAAACGCGGCCAGATATTCCACCGGCGGCAGCGGATACAGCGCGGTGGTCACCGGCACCACCAGCACGTCGCACGAACCGCTGCGCACATGATGCAGCGTCGCCAGCCGCTCGGAGATCAAATCCTGATGCGGCGAAAAGTGATCGTAGGGCAGCGTCTCCCAGTCCGGCAGCAGATGGACACGCAGTTCCGGCGCGAAGAACGGAATCTCCTCCACCAGTCGTTGCGCCTCCAGCGCATTGGCGGCGATGATTACCAGTAGAGAACGGGCCAGCGGAGAGTTTTTTGCCGCATATTGCGCCAACGCCAGCGCGTCGGACGAGCCGGTCAACTGCGTGTAGCGCGGGCGGGAATGAGGGGACGAGAACAGCATGAGGAGTGCAACTAAGGATGACGGCTAATCAAAGGCGCGCATTATAAGTGAAACGATGCCCCGCCGTTTTATCGAAACGGTACCCCGCCGTTTTCCATTACAATTCGTTCATGTCCGAATTCCACGCATTAGTCCCCGCCGCCGGTTTAGGCGCGCGCATGGGGCACGAGTCGCCCAAACAATACCAGCCGCTGGCCGGGCAGCCGATGATCGCACACGCGCTCGCCACACTGTGCGCCAGCGCGGAGATTTCCACAGTGTTTGTGGTGCTGGCGCCCGATGACGTCTTGTTTCACAGTTACGACTGGTCGCGTTTTGGCGATAAGTTGCAGCCCTTGTTTTGCGGCGGGGAGTTGCGTTCGGATACGGTATTGAATGGCTTGATCGCTTCCGAGTTGGAGCCGGACGATTGGGTGCTGGTGCACGACGCGGCGCGCCCCTGTCTGACACAGGCGCATCTGGCCAAGCTGATCGCGGAATTGCGCGACGATGCGGTGGGCGGCATTCTCGCCGTGCCGGTGGCGGACACGCTGAAGCGCGATGCCGGCAACGACCGCATCCTGCGCACCGAAAGCCGCGAGCGGTTGTGGCAGGCGCAAACGCCGCAGATGTTCCGCGCCGGACTGCTGGCGCAGGCGTTGCAGCAGGGCGGCAGTTTTACGGACGAGGCTTCGGCGGTCGAGGCGCTGGGCTTGCAGCCCAAGCTGGTGTTGAGCGAGCCGACTAATTTTAAAGTGACCTTTCCGCAGGATATGCTGCTGGCGGAGTTGTTACTGAAGGAAAAAATGTAGGGTGGATGCGCTACGCTTATCCACCCTACGATTGCTGTGTGAAAAGTGAGGGAACAATGAGAATCGGTCAAGGTTTTGACGTTCACCAATTAGCGGCAGGCCGCAAGCTGATTATCGGCGGGGTGGAGATTCCCCACGACAAGGGCTTGCTCGGGCATTCCGATGCGGACGTGTTGCTGCATGCGATCTGCGATGCGCTGCTGGGCGCGGCGGCGCTGGGCGACATCGGGCGGCACTTCGCCGATAGCGACGCAAAATACAAGAACATCGACAGCCGCATCCTGTTGCGCGAAGTGGCGCACCTGGTTCGACAACACGGTTTTCGCGTCGGCAATGTGGACGCCACTATCATCGCGCAGGAACCGAAGATGGCGCCGCATATCCCGCTCATGGTGGCGCACATCGCCGCCGATCTGCGCGTGGAAAAAAGCGCCGTCAACGTCAAGGCGACCACCACCGAGAATCTGGGTTTCAGCGGACGCGGCGAAGGAATCGCGGCGCAGGCGGCGGTGTTGTTGCTGGCGGATAACTGATGCGCGTACTGGCTTTGGAAACTTCCACCGAATACTGTTCGGTCGCGCTGTGGCAGGACGGCGCGGTCGTCGAGCGTTGCGAGCTGGCCGGGCAAAAACATTCCGAAGTATTGATCGAGATGGTGGACTTGTTGCTGCGTGACGCGGGGGCAACACTGGCGCAGCTCGACGGCATCGCGTTCGGCATGGGGCCGGGTTCGTTCACCGGTGTGCGCATCGCGTGCGGCGTGGCGCAGGGTCTGGCGTTCGGCGCGAACCTGCCGGTGGCCGGCGTGTGTACGCTGGAAGCGCTGGCCGAAGCCTCCGGACAGTCGCGCGTGATCGCGGCGCTGGATGCGCGCATGGGCGAGCTGTATTTTGCCGCGTATGAAAAGCGCGATGGGGTTTGGATAACCGTGGCCGAGCCGCGCTTGTGCAGACCTGAAGATGCTCCGGTGCTTCAGGGTGTCGGCTGGTTCGGCGCGGGCAGCGGCTTTGCCATGCATGGCGCGGTGTTGGGCGAGAGATACGCCGGGCGGTTGCAGGGCGTGGACGGCGGCGCAGTACCACAGGCCGCCGCGATCGCCGTTCTCGGCGCGGCGCGATTCGCACTCGGGCGGGGCGTGGATGCGGCGGAAGCTTTGCCGTTGTATTTGCGCGACAAGGTGGCGCTGAAGACCAGCGAAAGAGCAAAAATATGATGCGCCCGATGATGCAGGCCGATGTGGATGACGTGTTGTGCATCGAACAGGCGGTTCAGGCTTATCCCTGGACGCGCGGCAATTTCACCGATGCGCTGAATAGTGGCTATCTGTGTCGTGTGGATGATGCGGCGGGAGAGATTTGCGGCTATGCGATATTGATGCCGTTGCCGGAACAAGCGGAACTGTTGAATATCGGCGTGGCGGCGGGGCGGCAGCGCAAGGGAGCGGGGCGCGCGCTGTTGCGCGAAATGCTGGAGCTGGCGCGTGACAGGAAAATGAAGCGCGTGTTTCTCGAAGTGCGCCCGTCCAACGTTGCGGCGATCTCCTTGTACCGCAGCGTCGGGTTTGCCGGGATTGGCGTGCGGCAAGGCTATTATCAAAATGCGAACGGCGGCGAGGATGCGCTGGTGATGGCGTGCGATTTGAATCAACATGCCTCTCTCCCGCACGCGGGGGAGAGGTTGGGAGAGAGGGCGAATGGACAGACGTGAAGCGGTGCTGCGCGAACTGAACCTGTATCCGCAATGGGTGCGGCGTGATCGACATGCATCTGTTGTGGAGGACGCGCCCGCGCATGTATTGGCAGCAGATGATAACCAAGTCGCCGGTTACCCCAACCCCCCTCGATCCCCTCTTGTCAGGGGGGAAGACAACCAGCTTTCTGGCTCCTCCCTTGACAAGGGGAGAGCGAAGCGGGGGGCATTGGGAGGGGTTGGGGGTGAGGAGCTCAACTGGCCCGAACTCAAACAGCAAGTGCGCGACTGCACCGCCTGCAGGCTGCGCGCCGGATGCACGCAGACGGTGTTCGGCGTGGGCGACGAGAACGCCGGCTGGCTGTTCGTCGGAGAAGGGCCGGGCGCGGATGAGGACGCGCTGGGCGAGCCGTTCGTCGGGCAGGCGGGCAAGCTGCTGGACAACATGCTGGCGGCGATCAAACTCAAACGCGGCAAGAATGTGTATATCGCTAATATCGTCAAATGCCGCCCGCCCGACAATCGTAATCCATCAGCCGACGAGATCGCGCAGTGTCTTCCCTATCTGCAACGCCAGATCGCACTGATGCAACCCAAGCTGATCGTGGCCCTGGGCAAGGTCGCTTCGAATGCGCTGCTGGGTAAGGAAGCAACTATCGCCAGTTTGCGCAGCAAGCTGCACGACTACCACGGCATCCCGCTGCTCGTTACCTACCATCCGGCATATTTGCTGCGCAGCCCGTCGGAAAAGGCCAAGGCGTGGCAGGATTTGTGTCTGGCAGTGCAGACTATGGCAGGGCGGAGTTATTCCGAATAGCATAAAAACTACAATAATTCTGCCGGATGTGGGAGCGGCTTTAGCCGAAACCAAAATACGTCGCGGCTGTGTCAATTCCACACCCGACTTGTCGGGTAGTGGATTGCCTGACTATGCCTCGCAGAGGTTCTCGCACCCGGAGGTGTTAAAAGCCGCTCCCACACATGCTGTACTTATTGCGAAATGGAACTAGATTTTTCCGCTGTCCTGATCATGCCCGTGTTTTTTGTACAGCGCAGTCATGACGCCGGACAGCAGCAGGCCGAACACCAGTATGATGGTGTAGATGCTGAATTCCATTTTTTCCATCACCGCATACAGTCCCAGCATCGCAAAGATGCTCAGGTTCTCATTGAAGTTTTGCACCGCGATCGAGCGTCCCGCGCCCATCAGCAGGTGGCCGCGATGTTGCAGCAATGCGTTCATCGGCACGACGAAATAGCCGCCCATCGCGCCGATCACAACCAGCAGCAAAGTCGCCAGTGTGCTGTTGGTGACAGGGATCATCAGCAGCACGGCGACACCCATGGCGATGCCCACCGGCAACACCTTTACAGCGTGTTCCAGCTTGATGTATTTCGCCGCCAGCACCGAGCCGATGGCGAT
>JANONV010000002.1:0-3098 GCA_031421015.1 Gallionella sp.
ACACCGGCGTGTTCCGCGACTTGTATGTTTCGCTGGGCGAATCGATACCCGAGACGCAGGGCGCCTGGTCGGTACGCGTCTATTACAAGCCGTTCGTGAATTGGATCTGGGCGGGCTGTGTGTTGATGGCGCTGGGCGGCATACTGGCCATCAGCGATCGGCGTTATCGCTTGCATCGGAAGACAGCGGACAGCGGACAGCGGACAGAGCCAACTCTGCGCCCAGCCCATGACTCGGGACGAGCGTCATGACGCGTTTCTGGCCATTTGCGGCTTTCCTGGTGCTGGCGGTTTTTCTGTACATCGGGCTGGGTCTCGACCCGCATGAAGTGCCCTCACCGCTGATAAATAAACCCGCGCCGGCATTCGTCCTGCCGCAGTTGCACGACCCGGCCAAACAGTTTTCGTCGCAGGACATGAATGGCCAGGTATGGCTGCTCAACGTCTGGGCCTCCTGGTGTGCGGCCTGCAAGGTTGAACATCCGCTATTCATGGAATTGTATCGCCGGAACATCGTGCCGATTTACGGTATAAATTACAAAGATAAACGCGAGGCCGGCATCGCCTGGTTGCAGGCAGGCGGCGACCCTTACTTGCTGAGCGTATCCGACATGGAAGGCCGCGTCGGACTCGATTACGGCGTGTACGGCGTGCCGGAGACCTATGTGATCGACAAGCAGGGCGTGATCCGCTACAAGCAGATCGGCCCGGTGACGCGGCAAAGTCTGCAAGAAAAAATCCTTCCATTGGTT
Organism: Gallionella sp.; assembly: GCA_031421015.1. Taxonomy (GTDB): domain Bacteria; phylum Pseudomonadota; class Gammaproteobacteria; order Burkholderiales; family Gallionellaceae; genus Gallionella. The sequence continues at coordinate 752 of JANONV010000002.1, forward strand.
GCGGAGTTGCAAGCGAAATGAAATATCTATTGATCGTATTATTCTGTTTGCCGCCGGTTTTTTCCTACGCCGGGGTAGCAACAGACATGGCCGAAGATCCGGTGCTGGAAAAGCGCGTGATGGCACTGTCACACAATCTGCGCTGCCTGGTATGTCAAAACGAGACGCTGGCCGGTTCCCGCTCCGATCTCGCCAATGACATGCGCCGCGAAGTGCGCGAGCAAATGAAAAAGGGGCTGAGCGACCAGCAAATCAAGGATTATCTGGTTGCCCGCTATGGCGATTTTGTGTTGTATGACCCGCCGGTGAAAAGCTACACGCTGCTGCTTTGGTACGGCCCGTTCGCCTTGCTGCTGATCGGCCTGGCTAGTCTGGTGTTTCAACTGCGCAAACGCAAAAATAAAATCTCCGAAGCACAGCTTTCCGCAGAAGATGCGCAGCGAGCCTCCGCCATGCTAAACCCACCGAAAGACTCCCCGAAAGACTTATAGACATGACTTTATTCTGGATACTTAGTGCAGCACTGCTGCTGGCTGCAATGCTTTTTGTCGCATTGCCGCTGTGGCGTAAAGCTGCAGCCAACAACGATGTGCTGCGCGATGCCGCGAACCTGGACATCTTGCGCGATCAATCGGCAGAACTCGAAACCGACCTGCGCAACGGCTTATTGACTCAAGATGCCTACGAACAAGGCAAGCGTGAATTGCAAGCGCGCCTGCTGGAAGAAGTTAAAACTACCGAACAACCTGCCAGGCCTCCGCGCAATCCCGCCAAAGTGCTGGCGATCATGTTGTCGGTGTTGCTGCCGATATTCAGCGTGTCGCTTTATCTCAAGATAGGTAGTCCGCCTCAGGAGCCTATCGTGGCGGATGCCGACGGCATCATCCGTTCCGCAGACGCGCTGCAAAGAATGGAAAAGAAACTGAAGCGGACGCCAAAAAACCCGGATGACTGGTGGACACTGGCGCGCTCCTACACCGAACTGAAACGCTTCCCCGATGCGGTTGTGGCGTACCGGCAACTGGTTGATCTGGTACCGGATGAAGCGCAACTCTGGGTGAATTATGCCGATGCCTATGCGATGGCACATGGTCAAACCCTGCAAGGGGCAGAGGTTTCCAGGCTGCTGGGCAAAGCTTTGGAACTGGATGCCAACAACATATCCGCACTCGCGCTGTCCGGCTCGGCGGCCATGGAGCGCGGCGACTATGCTGCGGCGATCACCCACTGGCAAAAGTTGATAAACCAAGTACAACCGGGTTCTCAGGAGGCCCAGTCGTACAATGGAGGCATCCGGCAGGCACGAGAACTTCTGCTCGCGAGGCCGGGCGGCAAGGAAAAACTTGCGCAACTGTCGGCAGGCGATGCATCTGCAAAAGCAGTCACGGATCCGTCCGCCATTACCGGAAAAATATCTCTGAGTCCTGCATTGGCCGGCAAAGTCGCACCGACCGATATCGTGTTCATCCTCGCGCGCGCCGCACAAGGCCCGAAAATGCCGCTGGCGGTGTTACGCAAACAGGTGAAAGATCTGCCGCTGAAATTCACCCTGGACGACAGCATGGCGATGCAGCCGCAGTTGAAACTATCCGGCTTCGACCAGGTCGTGGTAGTGGCGCGCGTGGCAAAATCCGGCACGCCGACGGCACAAGCCGGCGACCTGCAAGGCTTGTCCGGAACCGTCAAACCCGGTGCCAAAGGGTTGAATATCGTCATCGAATCAGTCGTGCCGTAACCGCCAGGCAACCATCTGGACACGCCAAAAAACAAAACGGCCTGCATTGCTGCAGGCCGTTATTTATTTGGCTCCCCGACCTGGACTCGAACCAGGGACCTGCGGATTAACAGTACAGGTCACAGTGAAATTTATGGTTGGAAACTTGAAGAATCCTAAGAAATTATTTTCTGGTGTCTGCATCGAAATCTGCCGTCCGACCCTATCCCGAACCTAGCCTTTCGGTATTGCCCATTTATTTCCTATCACCTAGTCCAGGCAACAGTTTGCCGGATGATACCACCGAACTGAAACCGAGCATCACGCCAGGGGAGGAAAACACACAACGCATCTTTGCAACAGTCACCACATACTTAATTGGTTCCGGCTCGTCCGGCTTAGGATTACTCCTCAGTCCTTGTGTCCTTTATCCTTGTGCCCTTTGTCCTGCTGCCCTTTGTTCTTATGTCTTTTGCGCTCTTGGTAGGTCTGTCCGTAGTCCTCCGACATCATGAAGTACACGGGTTTGCCGCAGGCGTTGTACTTGCCGCAATGCTTGGCCCAGTTCTTCGCGTGACCCGGAGGCACGTGCAGATAGAGCGGGGCGATCACCATCGCCGACGGCTGACGCAG
>JANONV010000003.1:0-3649 GCA_031421015.1 Gallionella sp.
CGCGGAAAGATAGACGACCTGCGTGACGAAGCGCGCGTACGTCTAAACCGTGTCCTGTCGCAATCAGACACCAGACTCAAGCCGCGCTTTTTGTGGCAAATGGATGCGACGCAAAAATACGCAGTGGTGGTGGATGCCAGCCGCGCAACGCTTTTCGTTTATGAAAACGTGAATGGCGAACCGCGCTATGTCACCGATTTCTATATCACCCTCGGAAAACAGGGCACCGATAAAGTTGTCACGGGAGATCAACGCACACCCATCGGGGTGTATTTCGTCATAACGGAACTGCCCAGAAAATCACTCTCTGATTTTTATGGCAGTGGTGCATACCCGCTCAGCTATCCGAACGAATTCGATCGCAAGCATGGCCGCACCGGCAGCGGCATTTGGTTGCACGGCACCCCCAGCAATACTTACAGCCGTCCGCCGCGCGCCAGTAATGGTTGCCTGGTGCTAGCGAATGATGACTTGGACAAACTTGCCCCCTATCTGCAAGCCGGTGTCACGCCTGTCATCATCACCAACCGCATGGACTGGAGCACTGAGCAGGACCAAGGCGAACGCGCAATTTTATTGCAACAAGTTGAACAGTGGCGTAAGGACTGGGCCAGCCTTGACACCGAAGCCTACCTCAAACATTATGATCCGAGCTTTAGTAATGACGAGATGAGTTACGCGAAATGGGCAAAACAAAAGCAAATTGTGAACAGCGCGAAATCATGGATCAAGGTTAATCTTTCGAATGTCAGCGTGTTCACCTACCCCGAACAACCCAATCTGGTGGTGGTCAATTTCGAGCAGGATTACAGCAGCAGCAACCTGTCAAACCGCATGAAAAAACGTCAGTACTGGATTAAACAAAACACCCGTTGGCAGATTATTTACGAAGGAGCTGCATGAAGGGCGTCTCTAAAAATTCAGAGTTCGCCCAAATGCAAGGCGCGGAAACAATTTCGCAGCGCCGCATATGTATAATATGTAAGCAAGAAATTTTTTTCGCAACGCCGCAGTTGGGATGAACTGTGGATTTTTAGAGGTGCCCGTTAGTCATGTAGGTTGGGTTAGCTGCATTATGGTTCGACAGGCTCACCACCGACGGACGTAACCCAACAAACACAACTTCAACATCGGCGGATGTGCAACGCTTATCAACGCTGTTTTGTTGGGTTACGGCGCACCCCTCACCTCAATCCTCTCCCGCCTGCGGGGAGAGCGTAGCGAGGGGGGCGCAGCCAAGCAAACGTGGAAAGCACTTGTTGTTTCCTGCGCCTAACCCAACCCACACGTCTTTTCACCGCTTATCACTTTGAGCAATACCATCACCGCACCGCTGCCGCCTTCCTTGGGCTGCGCATCGCAATAGCCCAGCACGTTCGGGTGCCGGGTCAGCCAATGACGCGAAAGCTTGCGCAACACCGCTTCGCCGTCCCGGCTGTTCAGCCCTTTGCCATGTATCACCAGCACGCAGCGCAACTCGCGCTGCGCCGCTTGGTGTAAAAATTCCTGCAACAGTTTGCGCGCCGTATCGCTGTTATTGCCGTGCAGGTCTAGGCTGTCCTGAACTGGCCACACCCCCCGCCGCAGCTTGCGCAAGGACATGCGCGACAGGCCGTTGCTCAAAAATTCATCCGGTGCGTCCCTATATGCGAAATCAGGGGCCGCTAAATCCGACAGCGTGTCAGGTATTTCCAGGGGTGAGACGGGGGGATGAAACAAAGGTTTGCGCGGGGAGGGATGGGGCGTGATGCGGTTTTGCTCAGCCAGCGGTTTTACTGCGCCGACTGCCGCGCGGAACAGCGCGGCATCGTCGGGTGCTATCTTGCCGGTTTGATTTTTAGTAGGCTTCTTCACAACGTCACTAACGCTGCAGTTGTGTAGAAATACTTGTTTAAGCCTTAACCAGCGAGGCGAGATACTTGTCCGCATCCAGCGCCGCCATGCAGCCCGTTCCGGCGCTGGTAACCGCCTGGCGATAGATTTGATCCTGCACATCGCCGGCCGCGAACACGCCGGAAATGCTGGTCGCCGTGGCATTGCCCTGCGAGCCGCCGCGCGTTTGGATATAGCCGTTGCTCATTTCCAGTTGCCCGACAAAGATATCGGTATTGGGCTTGTGGCCGATGGCGATGAACACGCCCTGTAGCGCGATGTCCTTGGTTTCGCCGCCAGATATTTGTCCGCCAGCCACAAGCTTGACGCGCATGCCGGTGACGCCGCTGGCATCGCCGAGCACTTCGTCCAGCGTGCTGTTCAGTTGCAGCGTGATTTTTCCTTCTTTCACTTTTTCCATCAGGTGATCGACCTCGATACGTTCGGCGCGGAAGGTATCGCGTCTATGCACCAGCGTGACGTGTTTGGCGATGTTGGACAGATACAGGGCTTCTTCCACGGCGGTGTTGCCGCCGCCGATCACCGCCACGTCCTGACCCTTATAGAAGAATCCATCGCAGGTCGCGCAGCCGGAAACACCGCGGCCCATAAAGGCTTCTTCGGAAGGCAAGCCGAGATATTGTGCCGAGGCACCGGTGGCGATAATCAGCGCGTCGCAACTGTAACTGCCCGCGTCGCCTATCAGCAGAAACGGTTTTTGTTGCAGCCTGGCGGTGTGGATGTGGTCGAAGATCATCTGCGTGTTGAAGCGCTCCGCATGCTGTTGAAAGCGCGCCATCAGATCCGGACCCTGCACGCCCATCGCATCGGCAGGCCAGTTGTCCACATCGGTGGTGGTCATCATCTGCCCGCCTTGCGCCAAACCGGTGATCAGCACCGGATTGAGATTGGCACGCGCGGCATATACGGCGGCGGTATATCCGGCCGGGCCTGACCCCAGGATGATCAGACGATGATGTTGGGCGGGCTTGTCCATGATGAGTCTTTCTGCAAGGTTTAAATGTGGAATCTACCAGTAGTTACGGCTGCTTGTCGAGCATTCATCGGGTAGAATCCACGCATGATGAAAACGATGTTTCAGAGTAGGGTAATCTTTAGGTTAGCCGGAACTAAAGTTATTTGCGCCATTCCTTTGCTGCTGCTGTCCCTTGCAGCGCATTCTGCCCATGCAGCCACGCTGCCGGGCATCCCCGAATTCATTGACGAGATGGTCGCCAAGCATCATTTCAAGCGCACGGAACTGGAAAGTGTGTTTACCCATGCGCAGCATCTACCAGGCATCATCGAAATCATCTCGCGTCCGGCGACCACCAAGCCCTGGCTGGAATATCGCGCGGCCTTTGTGAATGCCGAACGCATAAAATTCGGCTTGAAATTCTGGGATAAATACCGGCAAGCATTGCAAAGTGCCGAACGGAAATACGGCGTGCCGCAGGAAATCATCCTTGCGGTAATCGGCGTGGAAACCGTCTATGGCCAGGATAAGGGCACATTCCGCACCCTGGACGCGCTGACCACGCTGGCGTTCGATTATCCGCGCCGCGCCGTATTCTTCCGCAGCGAGTTGGAGAATTACCTGCTGTTGGCGCGCGAACAGCAGCTCGATCTGCTCGCCATACGCGGCTCTTATGCCGGCGCATTGGGCATTCCGCAATTCATGCCGAGCAGCTATCGCAACTATGCGGTGGATTTCAACGGCAACCACAAGATCGATTTATTGAACGAGGCCAAAGATGCGATAGGCAGCGTCGCCAAC
>JANONV010000004.1:0-3721 GCA_031421015.1 Gallionella sp.
ATTTCTCCAGCCAGAACAAACCGACGATGGTTTTGCTCTCGTTGATTTTGCCCAGCCGTATCCACTCGATCGCGTCCGGCAAAGACAACTCAAATACTTCCAGAAATTCACCGTGATCGAGATTGCGTCCCTGATGAGTCAGGCCGCGCGCCAGGAAATACTCCATGCGCTCGTCGGCGTAACCGATGCACGGCCAGGCCGTGGTGAGATGGATCCACTCGCTTGCCACATAGCCGGTCTCTTCCCGCAATTCGCGTTGCGCGGTGAGCAGGATGTCTTCGCCACGGTCTATTTTTCCAGCAGGCAATTCGATGAACTCGCGCTGCGGCGCGTAGCGAAATTGCCGCTCCATCACCAGATTGCCGTTGTCCAGCAGCGCCAGCACCGCCACCGCGCCGGGATGATTGATGTATTCGCGGCTGCTCACTGCACCATCCGGCAGGCGCACACTATCCTTGCGCACTTGTATGAAACCACCTTCGTACATCACGGCAGACTCAAGACAAGTTTCCTTCAAATCCATTATTTATTGACCCGGCAGCTACAGGCGTTAAGCGGCCTGCACGGGAATCTGGTCGCGCTGCGCGATGACACGATTATGCTCGTCCACATAAACGAGCTGCGGATGATATTTCTGAAACTCCAGTTCGGTATACATGGCGTAACTGGCGATGATAATGACGTCGCCCGGATTGGCCTTGTGCGCGGCAGCCCCATTCACAGAAATGATGCCGGAACCGCGCTGCGCGCGCATCGCATAGGTGGCGAAACGCTCGCCATTGTTGACGTTGTAAATATCGATCTGCTGATATTCCCTGATGTCGGCTGCATCCAGCAAAACGTCGTCGATCGCGCAAGAGCCTTCGTAATGCAGCTCGGAGTGCGTGACACGCACCCGGTGCAACTTGGCTTTTAGCATGATTCTTTGCATGGAATTGCTCCTGATCTTGGTCGGCGCGAATTATATCGCACTCAACCAGCAAGACAAACTTCGATGTTATCCAACAAGCGGGTATTGCCCAACCTGGCTGCTGCCAGCACCACCAATTCGTGCTGCACTCCGGTTGCGGGCAGCAGATCGGATTGGTTGCACACCGCCACATAATCCACCTGCCAGCCCCTGGCGGCAAGGGTTTCGATTGCCCGCTGTTGCAGTTGTTCAAAATCGCGCTCGCCCTTCAGGATGGCCTGGCGCATACCCTGCAACGTCTGATACAGAAAAATCGCCTCGGCACGTTCGGCCGCGCTCAAATACTGGTTGCGCGAACTCAGCGCCAGACCATCCGCCGCGCGCACCGTTTCACAACCGTTGACGCGCACCGGCAGATGCAGTTGCGCGACCATCTGGCGAATGATGTGCAGTTGCTGATAATCCTTCTTGCCGAACAGCGCCACCTGTGGCTGCACGATATTCAACAGCTTCAACACCACCGTCGCCATACCGCGAAAATGCCCGGGACGCACAGCACCTTCCAGTTCGTTGGCGATAACCGGCGGCTCGGCGAACACGATTTGCCGCACGGGATACATTTCATTCACCGACGGCGCGAACACCACATCCACCAAGCCTTGCAGCCTGGCGCAATCGGCTTCCAGCGTGCGAGGGTACTTGTCGAAATCCTCGTTCGGCCCGAATTGCAACGGGTTCACAAAGATGCTCGCAACCACACAACCGCCCTGCTCGCGCGCGCGGCGCATTAGATCAATATGACCCTCGTGCAGGTTGCCCATAGTTGGCACGAAGGAGATGGCACGCTCGTTCCTTAGACGTACGCGCAGTTCGGCGATGGTTGAGATTAGTTGCATAAATATTGTCTAAAAGTTAGCTGTTGTAGGATGCGTTCCACGCACCATCATTGCATAGGCGGTGCGTGGAACGCACCCTACCAAACTTAAGGGCTGAAATTCTTCCATTTAGTTATTTAATAAAGAACAGCAATGTACTGAAGTCGAATTGTTTTGACTATCTACCTCAGCATGGTGGGCAACTTGTTGCCCACCCGATTTTCGGTTTTTGCTTTTCGCTCTTAATCCCCCCTGTGCGTCGCCGAGGATTAAAGGGATTAAAGGGGCCAGGCTCGAAATATTTTCCGGCCTCGCCGCAACATCAGCCACAATCCCCATTGCGCCCATCAGCAAGCAAAGGGGTCAAGTCTTGACATAACAGTTTTTTGCACCTTCTATGTTCCGAAAGCGGGCGTTCATAGCGCTAAATTTACTACCTCAATTTCCCACCTTTCCCTTCCAACTCCTCCCAACGCGCCATCGCCAGCATGACTTCCGCCCCGATTTCCTCGTTGCGGGTTTGCAGTTGTTTGGCGCGTTTGGTATCGTTGCGATAGATAGCTCCATCGGCAAGCTGTGCGGCGATGTCGCCTTGTTCCCGCTCCAACGCTTCGATGCGCTTGGGCAATTCTTCCAGTTCACGCTGTTCCTTATGGCTGAGTTTGTTGCCGGGCTTGCTTTGTTTGAGCGGAGCAGCCGCCACACGCGGCGGTGTTGATGTTGCTGGCTTGGGGGATGCACCAGATGTGGCAGACAAACGAGCTGCCTGATATTTTTTAACCCGCACCCAATCCTCGTAGCCGCCGGCATATTCGATCAACTTGCCGTCGCCCTCAAACGCGATCACTTGCGTCACGACGTTATCCAGAAAAGTGCGGTCATGGCTGACCAGAAACAGCGTGCCGTCGTATTGCGCGAGCAATTCTTCGAGCAGCTCCAGTGTTTCAATATCCAGGTCGTTGGTCGGCTCGTCGAGCACCAGCACGTTGGCAGGCTGGGTGAACAACCGCGCCAGCAACAGGCGGTTGCGCTCGCCGCCGGAACAGCTTTTGACCGGCGAACGGGCGCGTTCCGGCGGGAAAAGAAAATCGCTGAGATAGCTGATGACGTGCTTTTGCTGCCCGCCTATTTCGACGAAATCCGATCCATGGCTGATGGTTTCGACCAGCGTCGCCTCGTCATCGAGTTGTTCGCGCAATTGGTCAAAATAGGCCACCGAAATTTTTGTGCCCAGCTTTACTTGCCCACTATCCGGCTGCAACTCGCCGAGGATAATTTTGAGCAAGGTGCTTTTGCCCGCGCCGTTGGGGCCCAACAGACCGATCTTGTCGCCGCGCTGGACGCGGCAGGAAAAATTGTCGATGAGCTTGCGCCCGCCGAACGATTTGTTGACATGACTCAGCTCCGCGACCAGCTTGCCGGAGCGCTCGCCGGCATCGACGCTGAGCTCGACCTTGCCGAGTTTTTCGCGGCGCGCGGCGCGGTCGCGGCGCAACTGCTCCAGGCGTATCACTCGCCCTTCGTTGCGCGTGAGGCGGGCTTTGACGCCCTGGCGTATCCACACTTCCTCTTGCGCCAATACCTTGTCGAACTTGGCGTTCACCACCGCCTCGTCGCTCAACATGCGTTCCTTGATTTTTTGATAGGCGGAAAAATTGCCGGAAAAACTGGTCAGCTTGCCGCGATCCAGTTCGACGATGCGGGTGCTGACGTTATCCAGAAATCGCCGGTCGTGGGTGACGAACAACACCGCGCCGATGAAATTATTCAGCAGCCCTTCCAGCCATTCGATGGAGGCGAAATCCAGATGGTTGGTCGGCTCATCGAGGATCAGCACATCCGGCTCGGCCACCAGCGCCTGCGCCAACGCCACTCGCTTGCGCTGCCCGCCGGAAAGTTCGCCGACACGCTTGTCGGCATCCAGATCCAGACGGGC
>JANONV010000005.1:0-2422 GCA_031421015.1 Gallionella sp.
CTCCCATTAACGCATAACATCTATTGGCAATGGTGTTTCAAGTGGGTGATGTTGCATTGCAAGACCGGGTACCGTGCTTTGCACCACTTTCGACTATAAACTCCTGGCATGATCGGTGCCAGCTCGCCATGGAAAAAATCGGGTTCTGTCGCAGAATTTTAAATCATTAATAAAAATAATATATATGGTAAAAACTATTAATTTTTGTTTTGCCGTTCCCCAACATACACTGACACTGAGAATCAATCCACACACCTGTTTGGAGACCAAACCATGAGACGGCTGGAACAGAAAAAACTACTGACCATCATCACCTCACGCGCATTCGAAAAAATGATTATCGAGGCGGTGTGTCAGCGTGGTGTCGGCGGCTATACCGTGGTGCAGGCCAGCGGGGCCGGCTCTTCCGGGATTCAGTCGGGTATGCTCTACGGCGACTCCAACGTCCTGATTTACATTATTCTCTCGGAAGCCCGCCTGATCACCGTGCTCGATGATCTTGATGACATGATGCGCCGTAACTACCGGATCAAGGTGATTGTGACGGACATCTCGATCCTGCCGCGCAAGAAGGCCTCCGACGTCTCCACGGACTAGTAGAGCGTTCCGGTGAAACCGTTACCGTTATACCTTGCCACCATTGGTCTTCGACAAGGCATTTAGTCTTGAGCGTAGCTGAAGGGTCACGCCGAACGGTTTATTGTAATTGTGTTGACGGAACGATCTGCTAGCCCGGAGCTGGATGGGTCTGCCCTCGGATCCGAATCCGCCGCACAGGACGTGCCAGTGTCGCGTGAGGCAGGGATGCCGGAAGTGACCACCGCACTGAAAAATCCTATAGATAATCTTAGAATAGATAAGGAAAACGAATAATGGACATCAAATTATTTGCCACCCTGCTTGACCCCGCCATTTTATTCTTTTTCCTGGGCATATTTGCCGCGCTGGTGCGATCCAATCTGGAGATACCGGCTCCTATCGCCAAATTCCTGTCCTTGTATCTGCTCATGGCGATAGGTATCAAGGGTGGTGTAGCCTTGAGCGTGAGCGGCATCCATACAGAGATGATGGTCGGGCTTGCGATCGCGCTGTTCATGGCTTTCCTTGTGCCGCTATACACCTTCCCCCTGCTGCGTCGCAAGCTCGATGGCTTCAATGCCGCCGCGATCGCGGCAACCTATGGCTCGGTGAGCGCGGTGACCTTTATCGCCGCCGGACAATTCCTCGACAACCAGGGTATCGAACACGGCGGATACATGGCGGTGGCGCTGGTGATCATGGAGGCCCCGGCCGTCATCATGGCGGTGGCGCTCGCCGCCATGACGCGCGCGGGCATGGCGAAGCATGGCGCGGGCGCTGCCACAGCGGCGAACGTTGGGAAGAGCAATGGCGCGTTTTCGATGAAAAACATTCTGCACGAGTCGTTCACCGACGGGGCAATCCTCTTGCTGATGGGGAGTCTGTTGATCGGATTTATCGTGGGGGCGGACGGCTATAAGGTCATGAAGCCCTTCACCGGCGACCTGTTCAAGGGCTTGTTAGCCTTTTTCCTGTTGGAGATGGGGATTCTGGTCGCCCGGCGCATCCGCGAGATGAAGGGTGTGGGGCCGTTCCTCATAGCCTTTGCCCTTCTCGTCCCGATGGTCAACGCAGGGATCGTCATCACCTTGTCCCATTTTGCTGGCTTGTCAGAGGGGGATACGCTGATGCTCGCGGTGCTCGCAGCGAGCGCCTCCTATATCGTGGTGCCGGCGGTGGTTCGCGTCGCCATCCCGGAGGCGAATCCGGGACTCTACTTCGGTATGGCGCTGGCACTCACCTTCCCGTTTAATATCGTGATCGGGATACCGTTGTATTACCAACTGATCCAACTTTTGTGAGGGGCAAGCCATGAATATTATTTGGCCTTGATTAGGGTGCGCGAATTGGTTAAGCACGCGTGGCTATACTTATTTCAAATCGACGAGGATGCCCATCAGCGTAGCGTCGACCGGCGGTGGCAGCGTTATCTGCCGAGCGGGACGGCGCCATGAGCCCGACGCCGTCTTCGGTCTATGCCGAAAGTCGGGTGGCCCTGCTCACCCAGCACGGCAAAGAAGGCGTGATCGCCTCGGTGCTTGATACGGCGCTTGGCTGCCGGGTCGAGCGGGTGACGGGCTACGACACGGATCTGCTCGGCACCTTCACCCGCGACATCCCGCGCGCCGGCATGCAGCTTGAGGCGGCGCGCAAGAAGGCGCGCATCGGTATGCAGCTTTCCGGTCTGCCGCTCGGGCTCGCCAGCGAGGGTTCTTTCGGCCCCGACCCGTTCGCGGGGATGTTTCCCTGGAACGTGGAGTTCCTGATTTTTCTTGATGATGAGCGCGGTCTGGAGGTCGTGGGAGTAGCCCAAGGCGCGGCGAACTTCTCCCACCTGCTGACG
>JANONV010000006.1:0-5183 GCA_031421015.1 Gallionella sp.
GACCGTCACCGGCATACCCGATGTGTCGCAGTATTCCACCGCATCGCGCAACCCGGCAGCCACCAACCAGCATACGATCATCAACGAGTTCAAGAACTACAAAAAATATTATTTTATCGGCGGCAGCACGTCGTGGGCCAATGTGCGCGGCGTGCTGACGGCGAATATAGACGGCATCGACATTTATGAGGAAGGCCGGCTCAAGTCGCCAGTGGAGGATGTTTGGGGGATTTCCGACAAGAATCTTTTCCTGGAGGCGAATGAGCAATTCCGTGAGCAGACAAAACCTTTCTTCGCCATCATCCAGACCAGCAGCAACCACCGACCTTACACTATTCCTGAAGAAGACCTCATAGCGTTCCATCCGCCCACGCCTTCGGCACAACAGCTCGAAGCGCAGGGGTTTATCTCGCTCGATGAGTACCGCGGCTTCGCTTACCTTGATTGGTGCGTCGGCCAGTTCATGCAGCAAGCGCGCCAGGAGAAATATTTCGACAACACCATTTTCGTCTTCGTCGGCGACCACGGCATTATCGGCCACACCGGCCCGCACCTGCCTCCGGCCTGGAAGGATCTGGTTATCTCGCAGGGCCACACGCCATTGCTGATTTATGCGCCCAAACATGTAGCGCCGCGCCGGATCGATAGTTGGGCGCAGCAGGTGGATGTGCTGCCCACGCTCGCATCGCTGGCCGGCATCGGCTATCGCAACACCACGCTCGGGCGCGACCTGCTCGATCCGCAGTTCGACGCCACGCGTGTGGCTTTCGAGTTTCAGTTCACCGGCATCGGCGAGCAAGGCGTACTGGCCGATCGTTACCTGTTCGTTGACCGCAAGCCGCCGGCGGCGTTCGACATTTTATCGGCCAAACCGACCGCGAATCTGTATGAGCAAAATCCTGTGCCCCCCGAATTGCAGCGGCTTGCGCAACAATGGGCGCATTTTCCGGCAGCCTACGGCAATGCGGCGCTGTATTTGCAAACGCATAACCCGAGGTTCCGCGATTGAAAACTAAAAATTCGCTGATACTTTGCATCGTGCTGATCGCCTTCGGCGCAGCGTTTTATAAAGTCGCTCATCGCCCATCAGCGGCACTCTTTCAACCGGCAGTCATTACCGCGCAAACCGGAAATGCTGCGCCTGACATTCGCACCCATTTCGTTTCCCCCCGACAAAATATCTCTACCCATGCGGCTTCTTTGGTCGAGATGAGCGACGGGCGCATCCGCGCCTTCTGGTTCGCCGGCAGCCGGGAAGGCGCGCGAGATGTGGAGATACGCAGCGCGGTGTTCGATCCGGCAAAAAATCTATGGGGTGCCGAGCACAGCATCGCCAATCGCAAAGACACGCAACGTGCGCTGCTGCGCTATGTCAAGAAACTCGGCAACCCGATCGCGCAGCGCGCGGCTGACGGCACGCTGCGGCTGTTTTATGTGACGGTGTCGCTGGGCGGCTGGGCGGGCAGCTCGATCACGGCCATCACTTCGACCGATGACGGCGCGACCTGGGGTCCGGCACGACGGCTGATCACTTCTCCATTTATCAATGTCAGCACGCTGGTTAAGGGCGCGCCGTTTTTGTATAGCGATGGCATGATCGGGCTGCCGGTTTATCACGAGTTCATCGGTAAATTTGGCGAGGTTCTGCGTATTGATAAGGGCGGCGCAATCATCGACAAGCAACGGCTGAGCTCCGGCAGATCCAGTCTTCAGCCTGTGGTGCTGGTCAAAAGCCCGCAGCAGGCGCTGGCGTTGATGCGTTATTCCGGCGCGAGCCCCAAGCGGGTGATCGCGGTCTCGACAGACGATGCCGGGCAGCACTGGAGCTTGCCTGCCAAAACAGTGCTGGCCAATCAGGATGCGGCGGTTTCGGGTGTGGTGCTGCCGGATGGGCGCATTCTGGTGGCACTCAACAATACCGAACACGGTCGCGATGCCTTGTCACTGGTCATTTCAGCGGATGGCGGGGTCACCTGGAAAACCGTATATCAACTGGAAGATCAGCGCGGCCAACCCACCGAACCCGCGCGCTATGTGCAAGCCGTCGCCGAATTAGCCAAGGCCACCGAGGCAAGCATCACCGACGCGAGCGGCTATGCGAAATCCGCCCAGCGCAGCAAATGCATGGCGCAAAGCTGCGGCTTCGAGTTCTCCTATCCCGATCTGATCCAGACGCAAGGCGGAGACTTTCATCTCGTCTATACCTGGAACAGAAGCTTTATCAAACATGTCCGGTTCAGCCAAGCCTGGCTGGATCAACGCCTGGAAAAATCGACCGATGCCCAACTTCACTGACCTTACCGGCCTGGCGGGCGTGGCTGGCGCAACAGCGGCTTCTTTGCTGCTGTTGCCGGGGATTGCCGGCCTTTCCAGGCTACGTCTGGCAATGCTGCTGGCGGCTATCTTTGTGCTGATGCTGATCCCGTTCGGCGGGATGCCGCTCGCCGCTTATGTGCGCGGTGCGACCGGCGACCTGAGCATCACTACGCTGGTGCTGCTGGGGTGTGCGATGCTGAAACCCTGGTTCGGCGCGACCGATGCCAGGTCACGCCACGCGCTTCTGATACTCATCGCACTGGCCGCGCTGGCGTTTTATCCGATGGCTCTGGGTGTCGGCGCATTCGATCCTTATCGCCTGGGCTACGGCGATCCGCTGTTTGTTTCTGCCCTGCTGTTTATTGCATTGGCCGCGTGGTTCCGGAAGCTTCCGCTGATCGCGCTGTGCATCGCGTTCGCGACTTTCGCATGGGCGATCGGCTGGTATGAGTCCACCAATCTCTGGGATTATTTGCTCGATCCGTTTGTGTCGATTTACGCGCTGGCAGCGATTATGATTCATGCGGTAAAGGCGCTGTTGCAACGTGGCCGATTGCGCAAAGCACAATCAGGTTTACGGGGATAAGAGTTTCCATGTTCAAAGCCTTCCGCATCTTCATTCTGCTGTTCATTTTTACCGGTGTCGCGCTGGGCGCCTGGCGCACCAGGACACAATCGGTGGAATGGAAATACACGCTGCCGGTCAATATCTATTTAATCAATGGCGATGGCAGTCCTGTTGCAGCGGAATATCTGCGCGCCCTGACGGTGGAGGATTTCAAGCCCATAGCGACATTCATGCACGACGAGGCGGCACGTTATGGGCGCGCATCGAAAGCATCCATAGAAATCCGCCTGGGACAAATCCGGCCGGGCGGGAAAATCGATGCGCGCCCGCCCGCGCCGCCACGCAACGGAAGCGGGCTGGAGACGATCATATGGAGTTTGAAGATGCGCTGGTGGGCTTATCGCAACACCGACACAGTCGGGCCGGGCCCGCAGGTGAAAATGTTCGTGCTGTATTTTGATCCCGCACAAAGTAAACGGCTGGCGCATTCCACCGGCTTGCAGAAAGGCCTGATCGGCCGGGTCAATACTTTCGCCGCAAGCAGTATGACGAAACAGAACAACGTGATCATCGCCCATGAATTCCTGCACACGCTGGGCGCCACCGACAAGTACGATCCCGCCACCAATCTGCCGCTTTTTCCAGACGGTTATGCCATTCCCGATCTCGATCCGCTGCTGCCGCAGCGTTTCGCCGAAATCATGGCGGGACGCACGCCGCTGTCAGAAACCGAGGCGGAAACGCCGGCTGCACTCGAAGACGCGCTAATAGGCAGCAAGACTGCGCAGGAAATCAACTGGCTGTAAATTCCAATTCGCAATAGAAACAGCGTTAATGTAGGGTGCGTTTACGCACCAGTTGGTGATGGTGCGTAAACGCACCCTACGAGATTATTGCTGTTTGTATCGAAAATTGGAATAAGACGGTCATTGGTAGCGCTCCTGCAGGAACGGTGGGTCACCCGCGTCCGAACAGCACCAGCCCCCACACCATCAGCACATTCACGAGACTTAAAAATACCGCCGCGCTGGCGATATCTTTGGCGCGTTTGGCGAGCGGATGCTGCTCCAGCGAGGTGTGATCCACTGCCGCTTCAAGCGCGGAGTTGAGCAGCTCGACGATCAGCACCAGCAGGATGCTGGAGATCATCAAGATTTTGCCGAGAGGGCTGGCGGGCAACAGCAGCGCGACGGGTATCGCGATTGCTGCGATAAAAACTTCCTGGCGAAATGCCTCCTCGTGGCGAAATGCAGCGCGCAGGCCTTGCAGCGCGATACGAGCCGCGTGCCAAGCGTGGGTCAAACCGGGGTGGTGCTTGTTAGGATTGTCCACTATGAATTTCCTGTTGGGGGTACGAGTTATTCCATTTCTAAATTAAAAGTGCTTTTTTGTAGAGTGGGTTTCACCCGCCGGATATAGCTGTATGGCAGAGCCAGACCCAGACCCACTACGCTGTAGCATCTTAAAACCAACCCCCCTCAGTCCCCCCTTGTCAGGGGGAAGCTTAGCTCCTCCCCTGCTCCTCCCCTGTTTCTCCCCCTGACAAGGGGGGTGGGGGGTTGGGAGGCCGGGAGGGGTTGGTTTACGAAGATTCATGTGTTACTTGGTACGACGAATTAACGTACTATTAAAATGGAAATGGAATTACTGCGTGGTGTCGGCATACGATTCGATAGGCGGGCAGGAACAAATCAGGTTTTTATCCCCGCGCGCATTATCTATACGCGCGACACTGGGCCAGAATTTGTTGTCTCGCACCCACTTCAACGGGAACGCAGCTTGTTCGCGGGTATAGCTGTGCTGCCAATCATCGGCGACGACAACTCTGGCGGTATGCGGCGAATTCTTCAGCACGTTGTCTTCTCTGTCCGCTTTGCCTGAGATTATAGCGTCGATCTCCTTGCGTATCGAAATCATCGCGGCGCAGAATCTGTCCAGCTCCTCCTTGGACTCGCTTTCGGTCGGCTCGACCATCAGGGTGTCGGCCACCGGGAATGAAACAGTGGGGGCGTGGTAGCCATAGTCCATCAGGCGCTTGGCGATGTCGCCCACTTCCACACCGGCATCGCGCTTGAACTCGGCACAGGCCAGGATCATTTCATGCGCACAACGGCCATTCTTGCCGCTGTACAAAGTGGGGTAGTGATCCTTCAAGGATTCCTTGATGTAGTTGGCGTTCAGTATCGCGATGCGGGTGGCCTCGGTCGCGCCTTCACCGCCGAGCATTTTGATGTAGCCATAGGAGACCAGCAAGATCAACGCGCTGCCGTAGGGTGCTGCGGATACGGCGTGTATCCCC
>JANONV010000007.1:0-5107 GCA_031421015.1 Gallionella sp.
GAAAAGACGTAAGTGGTCTTGCCGGTCGCTGGATCAATATGCGCTTGCAGGCATTGGGCGCAGATTTCTTTCATCATGCATTGCATCGGAGAATTGATCGAGCCGATCGCAAAGTGATGCGGCTTAAGGTACGGCTTCAGCACCGCATGGCGCGCCGCCGCTACCGCCGCCATCATGCTGTCGGAACCGATGGCGACGATGCGATCTGCGCCGGCGAATGCAATCGGTTGAACTCCGAATGCGCCGCTCGCATAAGCCGCCATCGCCTGGACGATATTGCCGACAAAGCTGCGATCCTGAGGCCGCGACGGTGTAAAGCCCGGTTGCTCGTCGCAACACCAGATCACCACATCGGCGGCGTTCTCGATCTCGGCCACTTTGTAACGGTCGATCGCTTTCTTGTAACCGGCGAAGTAAAGCACTTTTGACCCGGCCGCGCGCAATGCCTGGCCGATGGAAAACAATACGGCATTGCCCAAGCCGCCGCCCACCAGCATCACGGTCTCATCGGCGGGGATCTCGGTCGGGGTACCGGTCGGCCCCATCAGCACCACCGGTTCGCCGGGTTTGAGCCAGGCGCACAAATCGGCCGAGCCGCCCATTTCCAATACGATGGTCGAAATCAACCCGTGTTGCGGATCAACCCATGCCCCGGTCAGCGCCAGACCCTCCATGGCGAGGCAGGTGTCATCCACTTGCAGCGCATGGGCTTCATAATTTTGCAGCCGGTAAAATTGTCCCGGACGGAAGCTGCGCGCGGCCAGCGGTGCTTTGATAATAACCTCAACGATATTGGGCGTCAGGCGGATGACCTCATGCACAGTGGCGCGCAAGTCCTGATTGATGTTGGCCAGAAATTTTTCATCAGATAATGTCGATGCCGCAGGAATGCGTTGCAGCACGGCGCTGACCGAAGGGTAGCCTTGCTTGGCCGCGCCCATGGCCTTGACCACGTTGCCGAAAAAGGAAGGGTGCAGGTCGCCAAAAAAGCTGATGAAGCGACCGTCGGGCTGTTTGGACAACAGCACTTGCGCCAGTTTCGGTTTGGAAATGGCGGGTTCAGGTTTCACGGGTTTGCCGTCTTCATCGCAGGCCTGAAAGTAGCGCCCGTCGAGCGCAAAATGTTCGGCATCTTCCCGCGCCAGCACCGTGTTCGGTTGCGTACCGGCAGCGACCAGCACGGTACGCGCGGGCATGTCAATTTCTGCACCCCCACTCCACTGTCCTCTACTTCCCTGGCCGTCGTCGCTGCGATGTTGCTGCGACATGCGTATCGAGCGTACCGCGCCAAATTCATCCAGATCGAAACGAACCGGATTGAGCGACTCGGCAAAATGAATTCCCTCTTCCAACGCCAGTTCCACTTCCTCATGGTTGAGCGTATAGGACGGGCTGTCTATCAAGCGTTTGCGATAAGCGAGGGTGACGCCGCCCCAGCTTTGCAACAATTCCAGTATGTGCGGCTCGCGTCCCGCCGCAGCGGCGTTGCTGCGCTCGGCTTCGATGGCGCGGGCGTGATTCAAAAACTCTTCGGCGATCTGCCGCTCTTCGGGCCGCCACGGCTGATGCACCGCGGCTTCGCCTTTCTCGGCAACCAGTATCCGGTAGCGATGCAGGAATTTCTCGACCTGCACCGGATAATAAGCCAGCGACTCGGTGGCCGTGTCTATTGCGGTGAGGCCGCCGCCGATCACCACCACCGGCAAACGAATTTGCAGATTGGCGATGGAGTTTTGTTTCACCGCGCCGGTCAATTGCAGCGCCATCAAAAAATCCGAGGCGGTGCGCACGCCGCGCGCCAGGCCGTTGGGAATATCGAGCACGGTCGGGCGGCCGGCGCCGTTGGCCAGCGCGATGTGATCGAAACCGGCGGCGAATGCCGTGTCCACGGTCAACGTCCCACCGAAGCGCACACCGCCGAACATCGCAAATTGGCTGCGCCGCTCCAGCAGCAGGCGAATCAGTTTGAGAAAATTCTTGTCCCAGCGCACCGTGATGCCGTACTCCGCAACCCCGCCGAACCCTGCCAATACTCGCTCATCAAGGGATTCATATAGTTCGTTTACATCATGGATAGGGGCAAAGGGCACGCGCTCGCCATCGGCCGCGACGCCACCGATGTGCGGCGGCAGCGGCTCGATCTTCAAGCCATCAATGCCCACTACGGTATGGCCATCGTTCATCAAATGATGGGCGAGCGTGAAACCGGCGGGACCCATCCCGGCAATCAACACGCGGCGGCGGCTGGGCGCTTTCGGATAAGGCCGCCGCAAATCCAGCGGATTCCAGCGCGTCAGCAGGCTGTAGATCTCGAAGCCCCACGGCAGTTCAAGCACATCCTTGAGCGTGCGCGTCTCCGCCTGCGGAATGTCCACTGGCTGTTGCTTCTGATAGATGCACGATTTCATGCAATCGTTGCAGATGCGATGCCCGGTCGCCGCCACCATCGGATTGTCGACCGCGATGATCGCCAGCGCCCCCAGCGCATGGCCCTGGGTCTTGACCTTATGGAATTCGGAAATCTTCTCCTCGAGCGGACAACCGGCCAGTTTCACGCCGAAAATATTTTTCTTGAACGCGGCCACGCCGCCGTCAGCGGGCGGTTTTTCCCTGAGGCCATGGGAGCAGGAATCCTTGCCCTGTTCGTGACACCAGATGCAGTAATTGGCCTGATCGAGCGCGCCGGTCAGATCGGTTCCGGCATCGGTCAGCGCAAACCCCTGACGGCGGCGCAGCGCATGAGCACCGCCGAGACGATAGGCGGTGATGCCATCGAGGTTGACGGTTGCCAACGGAACCAGGTGCTCGAAATCCAGCTTGGCCGGTATTTTGAACAAGATACCGCTGCGGTGGCGCTCGCGTCCGGCTGCGGTTTGCACCGCCCATGCCGCATAGCGCGCAGCGAGCTGCAATTCGCCGGCGTGGGCCGCTTCATCCATCAGCCAATGAGCAACCTCGCAAGCAAAAGAAAGTTCGCTGAACGGAGTGCCAATGTATTCCGTCAATTGCGCCTCGAGTGCCGGACCGTCGAGGGTTGCAGCTTGTTCCGGCTTTATTTTTGACATCGCCTTGCGCTGCACAAATAAACGCTTGCAACTGTACAGCGGCGCAAGCTCATGATGGCGAGCGGCCAATGCCTGCACTTGCGTTTCGATGCCGAACAAACGCGCCAGAAAATCCTCGAGATGAGGCGCCAGCGCGATCAGCAATTCAGATTCTGCTTTATTGGAAAGGTCAGTTGCAGATAGCCGTGCAGCCTCAAGCTGCGCGCGCAACGCGGCATCACCTTCGCCCAGAAAACCGAGGAATGCGACATCAAGGCGGACAAGTCCGTCCCGGTCATACAGATCATTAAACGAAAACCCAAAACCTGTGTTCAGGTTGTGGTGATGCGCAGGGTCATATTGAGCGGTCAGCATTGTTTGATTGTTCTGTGAGTTTCCATTTAAAATAACGATTGCGATACTGTCCCCGGATTTTACACTGCCGTTAGTTTTATTCTCTACCATTTTACGGCGATACTTTGTTATGATTCCCGGTCGAAACAATTTGAAGCACTTTCCCAATCTCAATCCAACAATACCATCATGACGATAAAATCCTTTCATCCCCCGCTCCGCACCTTGATGGGCCCAGGCCCTTCCGATGTCAACCCGCGCGTACTTTCAGCAATGGCGCGCCCCACCATCGGGCATCTCGATCCGATGTTCATTTCGATGATGGACGAGATGAAGGCGTTGTTGCAGTACGCCTTTCAAACCAAGAATCCGCTCACCTTGCCGGTCTCCGCACCCGGCTCGGCTGGCATGGAAATGTGTTTCGTGAATCTGGTCGAGCCCGGCGACAAGGTAATCGTGTGCCAGAACGGCGTGTTCGGCGGGCGCATGAAGGAAAACGTCGAGCGCTGCGGCGCAACGGCCATCATGGTGGAAGACACCTGGGGCGCGGCGGTAGACCCTAACAAGCTGGAACAGGCGCTGAAGAAAAATCCCGACGCGAAGGTGGTCGCTTTCGTACACGCGGAAACCTCCACCGGCGCATTGTCGGACGTGAAGACGCTGGTCGAGATCGCGCATCGCCACAACTGCCTCACCATCGTGGACGCCGTCACCTCGCTGGGCGGCTCGCCGCTCAAGGTCGACGAGTGGAACGTGGACGCGATTTATTCCGGCTCGCAAAAATGCCTGTCCTGTACGCCGGGATTATCGCCGGTGAGTTTCAGCGAACGCGCGGTCGAAAAGGTGAAATCCCGCAAAACCAAAGTGCAAAGTTGGTTTCTCGATTTGAATCTGGTGATGGGCTACTGGGGCAGCGGCAAGCGCGCTTACCACCACACCGCGCCGATCAACGCGCTGTATGGCTTGCATGAAGCGCTGGTGATTTTGCAGGACGAAGGCCTGGAAAATTCCTGGGCACGCCACACCCGCAACCACCTTGCGCTAAAGGCGGGCATCGAGGCGATGGGCTTGCGCTTCGTGGTGAAAGAAAACGAACGCCTGCCGCAATTGAATTCGATTTACATCCCGGAGGGCGCGGACGACGCCGCAGTGCGCGCCGCCCTGCTCAAGGATTACAACTTGGAAATCGGCGCCGGTCTGGGTGTGATGGCCGGCAAAATCTGGCGCATCGGCTTGATGGGCTTTGCCAGCAACCCCACCAACGTGCTGTTCTGCCTGAGCGCGCTGGAAGAAACGCTGGGCCGCCTCAACGCGCCGATCAAGCGCGGGATGGCGGTGAGCGCCGCGCACAAGGCGCTGGGTTAAAGGCGTAGGTCGGGTTGAAGCCCGACCTACAATCCACTCGGAAGGTCACATGTCCAACATCGAATCGGTATTGAATGAACGGCGCGTGTTCGAGCCTTCCGCTCAATTCGTAACACAGGCCAACGTGTCCGGCATGGTCGGCTACCAGGCCTTGTGCGCTGCGGCAGCGCAGGATTACGCGGGCTTCTGGGCAAAACTTGCGCGCGAGACTTTACTCTGGAAGCAACCCTTCACCAAAACGCTGGACGAGAGCAACGCGCCGTTCTTCAAATGGTTTGAAGATGGCACACTGAACGTCTCGTACAACTGCCTGGACCGGCACCTCGCCACACAAGCAGAAAAAA
>JANONV010000008.1:0-1557 GCA_031421015.1 Gallionella sp.
AGCGGCAATGATACCCACCGTGCCAAAACGGGTCAGCTCCCCGGCAGCCGATTTGCCCATGATGGACCCCGCCATCAGCGAGGCGAAACCGGCGGCGATCTGCTGCACTGAGGAATTGAAACTCATGAAGCTGCCGCGCAAACGCGGTTCCACGCTGGAAATTATCAGCGCCATCGCTGGCACGAAGCGCCCCGAGACAAAAATCATGAACAGCGTGGTAGCGCCAATTGCCAGAATCACCGGCACTTTCGACAAATGCGTGACCAGCAGGATCGGCGCGATGGAGATAACGGCGATGATGCCGAACACCTTGCGCTTACCGTGATGGTCAGAATATCTGCCGATCCAGCGTGCGGTAAAGAATGTTGCCAGGCCGCCGAAAAAATAGAGATAAGGCAGATCGGTTTCCGCCAGCCCCACGTTAGCGACCATGTAGAGACTGATGAAAGGGATTACCGAGAAGCCGGCGAACATCAGCATGATAATCAAGGCAAACGCGTTCAAATGATTGCGATTGAAGAAAATTGTGCGCAACTGCCGCAAAGGATTACTTTCGCGCTGATGTTCAAGATGACCGCGCAATGGCGGCAATGCCCACCAGGCGGCGGCGATTATCAATACGCCCAGTGCGGTCAGAAAAAAGAACGGCGCGCGCCAGTCTGACAGGTTGGCAAGAAACAGGCCGATCGGCAAACCCACCACCGCTGCCAGGGAAAAAGCTGACATCACCGTGCCGGTGGCGGCACCACGGCGGTATTCGGGAATGATGTCGCCGACGATGGAAAACACCACCGCTCCCATCACCCCGCCGAATGCTCCTGCTACCGCCCGTGCCGCCAGCAGCATCGGATAGTTCGGTGCCAGCGCGCACAACAATGTGGCGCCGGCAAAGCCGCCGCACAGCACCATCAGCACCGTCTTGCGGTCAAAACGATCAATCACGAACGCGGCGAAGAAACCGCACAGCCCCGCGCTGAAAGTATAAATTGAAACCAGAAAACCGAATTGCGGCGGGGTGATCTCGAACAGGCGCATGAACTGCGGGCCCAACGGCATCATGATCATGAAATCCATGATATGAATGAAATGCACTCCCACCAGAATCGCCAGAACTGACCATTCGTTCGCAGGCGCCTGATGCGGAATCACACCGCATTCCATCATTTCGGAACTGTCGCCGGCTTGGAGAATATCTTCGGTATTGGGCACCTGGGTGTCTTTATAAATTAGAGAATCTCTGAACAAGCTGCCTGGATGCGGGCCATCCGCGCTGCATTCGCCGTGGATTATAGAGGCGCCCCCAGGTTCGCGCCAATAAAATCCCCCAGCGCCTTGATCCACGGTTTCCGCATGAAAATGAAACCATCATTGTGGCCGCCTTGCAGTTCCAGGAACTGCTTCGGCTGCGGTGCTGCCTGGAACAACGCCTGGCCTTGCTCGAACGGCACGATCTCATCCTGCGGGCTGTGGGCGACGAACACCGGGCAAGTGACCGAGCGCAGATATTCCAGGGTGTTGTATTCGAAACGGGACAGCAGCCGCACCGGCAGATAAGGA
>JANONV010000009.1:0-2406 GCA_031421015.1 Gallionella sp.
TTGGCCTGTTCGAGATCGGCATGTCTCCCTACGACAACAGCCTCGCGCTGATCAACATCGGCGACGCGCAAAAATTGTATCGGCTCGGCGACGGCGTGACCGGCATCAGCGCGAAATTGCGCGACATAGACCTCGCGCCGCAGGTGGCAGACGAGCTGCAAGTCCGGTTGCCGCCCGGGTTGTATGCCAACGACTGGACGCACCAGAACAGCAACTACTTCCGCGCGGTGCAGATGGAAAAGAAAATGATGGCCATCATCCTGTCGCTGATCGTCGCGGTGGCCGCGTTCAACATCGTCTCCACGCTGGTGATGGCCGTCACCGACAAGCAGGCCGACATCGCCATTTTGCGCACCCTCGGCGCGTCACCGCGCAGCATCATGAAAATCTTCATCGTGCAGGGCATCGTGATCGGCATGGTCGGCACGCTGCTCGGCAGCGGCAGCGGCATCGTTCTGGCACTTAATCTGGATGTGGTCGTGCCGTTTATCGAGCAACTGTTCGGGGTGCAGTTTCTCGCCAAGGACGTGTATTACATCAGCGAACTGCCGTCCGATTTGCGCTATCCAGAAGTGATGCTGGTGGCCGGCATGTCCTTCCTGATCTGCCTGCTGGCGACGCTTTACCCGATCTACCGCGCGTCGCAAACGCAACCGGCGGAGGCGCTGCGTTATGAATGACCAGAGGACAGAAGCACCCGCAAGGGGTACGCCGGTGGGTGCCCCGCCGCTCCGCAGCGACCCTTCCGCAGACAGAGGACTGAGGACTGAGACGATCGTTTCCTGCCGCGATTTGACCAAGACGTTCACGCTGGGCAAGCTGGAGGTGCCGGTGCTCAAGGGCGTCAATCTAGAAGTGCGGCGTGGCGAGCGCATCGCCATCGTCGGCGCGTCGGGTTCGGGCAAGAGCACCCTGCTGCACCTGCTGGGCGGATTGGATAACGTCAGCGGCGGCAGCGTGCAGATACTCGGCCGGGAAATGCAACAGTTGAACGAAACCCAGCGCGGCGAAATGCGCAACCGCTCGCTCGGCTTCGTGTATCAGTTCCACCATCTGCTGCCGGAATTCACCGCGCTGGAAAACGTCGCCATGCCGCTGTTGATACGCGGCATGAAACGCACGGAAGCCGCGCCGATTGCCGCCGCGATGCTGGAACAAGTCGGGCTGGCGCACCGCCTCGAACATCACCCCTCCGAACTGTCCGGCGGGGAACGCCAGCGTGTCGCCGTGGCGCGCGCCCTGGTGACCGAACCGGCCTGCGTGCTGGCCGACGAGCCGACCGGCAATCTGGACCGCGGCAGCGCGCAAGCATTATTCGATCTGATGCAACAACTCAATGAAAAACTCAACACCAGCTTCATCGTGGTGACGCATGACATTGAATTGGCGGGGCGGATGCAACGCAGTCTGCGGCTGGTGGACGGGGTGTTGCAACCGATGTAACCGATGTAGTTGGGTTAGCGTTTTTGCGTAACCCAACATTGCACACGTTGGGTTACGTCCGTCGGTGGTGAGCCTGTCGAACCATGAAGCCGCTAACCCAACCTACGATTCTGGCGGGATCGTGCGCGCAGCGCACGCTACTCTGTCTTCTGTCTTCTGTCTTCTGCCCTCTGTAGCTTGGCGCGCCATCTCAATATCACCGCCACACGCCACGCCACACGCACTGCAAAATATCCGATGATGGACAGACTAACCGCGAGCAACGGCAAGCCGATCAGCAACGGTTGACCCAGCGTCGCCAGCCAGCCCCACAATTCGCTCAGCCAGTTATCCCAATGCATTTCCGGAAATGCCGGTTGCGCCGCCGCCGCGCCGTTGTTCGCGCCGCTCACCCACGCGCCGAGTTCGTAAGCCAGCAAATACAGCGGCACGATGGTAAACGGGTTGCTATAAACCGTGGTAACTGCCGCTACCGGCAAATTGACGCGGAACAGCACGGCAAACAGCACGGCGGTAATCACCTGCAACGGCCCCGGAATCAGCCCGCAAAACATTCCCACCGCCACGCCGCCCGCCACCGAGCGGCGATGCAAGTGCCATAGATTGTGATGCTGCATCCAGCTACCGAACTGTTGCATCCAGGGATGTTTCTTGACGGTTTCGTGACTGGGGATATGGCGACGGAAGAATTTACGCATCGGTGCATTCTATCAGGTGGCTTTGCGCTAATCTATGCACATGGTTCTTTTCACCCTGTTCTTCGCGCTGGGCGTGTGGCTGCTGCAACAGCAAGCCGCATTGCCGGATTTCGCCTGGGCGTGGCTGC
Source organism: Gallionella sp. (assembly GCA_031421015.1). Lineage (GTDB taxonomy): Bacteria > Pseudomonadota > Gammaproteobacteria > Burkholderiales > Gallionellaceae > Gallionella. Next base: position 2,270 of record JANONV010000009.1, read on the forward strand.
TGCCCGGCATTTTGCTCGCGCTGATGATCCCGGCCCGGACGCCAGTCCTGCGCGTTGCACGCACGGCGCTGATCGCCGCCTTTGCCTGCGGCCTGGGTTTCTATCACGCCGCATGGCAGTCCGAACAACGCCTCGCC
>JANONV010000010.1:0-28229 GCA_031421015.1 Gallionella sp.
GGCAAGCTGGTCGGCGCGGATCAGTACCTGCTTAAACCGTTCAACAAAAAAAATCTGATCGAAACCGTCATCATGCATACTCAAGAGAAAAAGGAAATGGATTATGGCCATTAAAAAAGTGTTGGTAGTGGACGACTCGGCAACCGAGCGCCATGTTCTGGGCGAGATATTGAGCAAACAGGGATACCAGGTTTCCTTTGCCGAGGACGGTGAAACAGGCGTGGCGCAAGCCAAGCTGATCAAGCCGGATCTGGTCATCATGGATGTGGTGATGCCCGGGATGAACGGTTTTCAAGCCACCCGAGCGATTACCAAAGACCCCGAGACAGCGCATATCCCGGTGATCATTTGCACCACCAAAGATCAGGAGACCGACAAAGTCTGGGGAATGCGCCAGGGAGCCAAGGATTATGTGGTCAAGCCGATAGTCGCGGCCGAGCTGTTAAGCAAGATTGCCGCGTTAACGTAAAACACGCAAAGCGTTCGTTCGCTTCCTCGCCCGCTTGCGGGAGAGGATTGAGGAGAGGGGAATGGGCATGGCAAGTTTTATTATCAGGGGTGGCTATTTGCCATGCCCATTAGGTTAACGACGCCAGGCAATTATGTCAAAGCGGCTCAATCTTCGCGAGTATCAGCAAAACCTGATTGACCAGTTGCAGGCGGAGAATCTCTCCGTTGCGCGGGTGTCGACGCTGGGCGTGCGGATTGCCGGTCAGAATCGGCTGGTGGATATGGTGGATATCGGCGAAGTGTTGACCTTGCCCGCGCTGACGGTTGTTCCGTTCACCAAACCGTGGTTTCGCGGCGTAGCGAATGTGCGTGGCAATCTGTATGGCGTGGTCGATGTGGCAGCCTTCCAGCAAAGCGGGGCGGCCACTTCGCCCTTCGATACCTCAGGAGGCTCGGGACGGGCCGCTTCGACAGGCTCAGGACAGGCCGCTTCGACAGGCTCAGGACAGGCGTCCGGAGACATCAATAATCGCATCTTGCTGGTTGCGGATCGATATGCTTTTAACGTGGCGCTGCTGGTCGATAATGTGCTGGGTCTGCGCGACGCGCGTACCTGGCAGCAAAGCGAGACTAGTGGGCAGACCGAGTATCAAGACCAGCAAGGCACTCTTTGGCAAAAGCTGGATGTGTCCGCTTTGCTGGGGCAGGCGGAATTTTTACAAATCGGCAGTTAATTTCCCGGCAGGAGGGGATAAATAAAATGGCTTTCAAACTTTCACTACCCAAATCAAACCAATCCGCAACAAAGGCCGCGCCCGTCGCCGCAGTGAAAACAGGTTCGGCAGGATCAAAATTGAGGGTGTATGGGATAACCGCGGCGATCTTCTTCGTGCTGACCGCGATCGCCGCCTACCTGAATAACCGGGAAGAGAGTAACAAGGTGAGCTACGTGGGGCAATCCAGCCAGTTGCTGATGTTGTCGCAGCGGCTAGCCAAGGACGCACAGCAGGCGCTTTCCGGGAACTCGGTGGCGTTTGACGCGCTGGCGGAAAGTACGGCAAACCTGTCGAGTATCCTGACCAGGCTTGACAAGGGCGAGGGCACGCTGCCCGCGACCTCGGGGGGAGCGCGCGCAGCTTTGGACGAATTTACCAAGAGCGCAAACAAGACGCTGCAGGATGCGCAAGAACTGGAAGACGGGCGCCCCGGTCTGGTGACGCTGGCTTTGACAGTGGCGGCGATCGATGCGGTGAGCGCCGAATTGCACGGTTTGATAGAGACCATGAGCGAAACTTTTGCGGGCGCGCAAAAAGAACAGGTAACGCGCTTTGCCCTGGCGACGGAACGTATCGGTAAAGACGCGAGCAGATTGTTGGGGGTCGAGGTGACGTTCGAGCAGGTGGCCAGGCTCGGGATAGACACCCTTGCGGCGGAAGACAGTCTGTCCGCTCTGCCTGCGGGAGATGCAAATGTGGCGCGCACGCGGGATTTGTTCGATACCACCCGCAATAGCGTCGAGATTCTGGTTTCTCAAGTGCTCAACGTGGTGGCGGCCAAGAGCGCGGCCACGGCGATCGTGGACGACGCGGATTTGTTGCTGGCCAAAGCGCAACGCTTGGTGGACGCCTATCAGACGTCCCTGAAAGCGCGAATTATCGCTGCGGCCACCATTCTGTCCGGTTTGGCGCTGTTGTTATCCCTGCTGATGTTGGCCAAGGCCTACTTGGACGATACGCGTCGCCGCGCCGAGGCAGCGGCGCACACCAACAGCCAGAATCAAAGCGCGATTTTGCGCTTGATGAACGAACTCGGCGATCTGGCGGACGGCGATTTGAGGGTGCGCGCGACGGTCACGGAAGGCATCACCGGCGCGATCGCCGACTCGGTGAATTACACCACCGAAGAATTCCACAAGCTGGTGACGCAGATTACGGCCGCGGTGGAACAGATGGGGCGGGCGACCAAAGACGCCGAAACCATTTCCAAGGGGCTGCTGGACGCAGCCGAGGCGCAAGCCAGCAAAATTCGCGGTGCCAGCGAAGCGGTGCAGTTGATGACCCAGTCCATCAAAGAGGTGGATTCCAGCGCGGCGCAGTCTGCCGATGTGGCGCGCCGCACCCTGGCGGCGACCCAGCAAGGCGCGCAGGCGGTGCGCAACACGATCAGCGGCATGGACGGCATACGCGAACAGATCCAGGACACTGCCAAACGGATCAAGCGACTCGGCGAAAGCTCGCAGGAGATCGGCGAAATCGTGGACCTGATTTCCGACATTACCGAACAGACCAACGTGCTGGCTCTGAATGCCGCAATTCAAGCCGCGTCAGCCGGCGAGGCGGGGCGGGGCTTTTCGGTGGTGGCGGAAGAAGTGCAGCGGCTGGCGGAACGTTCTGCCGCAGCGACCAAACAGATCGGCACGCTGGTGAAAACCATTCAGGGCGACACCAATAACGCAGTGGAGGCGATGGAAAAGAGCACCTCGGGTGTGGTGGAAGGAGCAAAGTTGTCCGAAGCGGCCGGTCAATCGCTGCGAGAAATCGAGCAGGTATCCAACGAACTGGCGATGCTGATCAACAGCATTTCCGTGTCCACTCAAGTGCAAGCCGACATGGCGGGCGAAGTGGCTAACGCGATGCAGGATATTCTGCAAGTGACCGTGCAGACCACGGAAGGCACCCGGCTGACGGCTAATTCTGTTGCGCAGTTAACCGGCTTGGCAACTGGCTTGAGAGGTTCGGTGGCGGGTTTTAAATTATAATAATTTTTAACAAAACCGCACATGACTAGCAGCGCACAATTCGATCCCAATGCACTGGCCGCCGTAAAACCCGGCATGGATGCGACGCTGGCCGAGATCAGCGCGCAAATGGAGCAGTATCTCGGCGCTCCTTCGGCCAATGCGGCGGCGCTGGAGACGACACGCGCCGAATTGCACCGTTTGCTGGGTGTGCTGAAGATGGTCGGCATGGATGGCGCGGCGGTATTTTGCGCCGAGCTGGAAATCGTGCTGGGCGAGCTGGCCGCGAACCCGCAACAAGTTTCCGCGATGCATCGCGATGTGTTGCGCCATGCCTTGTTCGCCATCACTCATTTCCTCGACTCGCTGGCCAATGGCGCGGATAACGCCGCGTTGCGCCTGTTTCCGCAATATCAGGAACTGCAGAATCTACGTGGCATGGAGATGTCGTTCGAGCCGGATTTGTTCTATCCCAATCTTGCCGTGCGATTGCCGCAACAGGTATTGAGCGCGCTTCCGCAGGGGGAAGCGAAGCACCTTAAGGTGCTTCGCGGACAGTATCAGCAAGGGTTGTTGAGATGGCTGCGCCAGGAAGATATCCCCGCTGCAGTGCAAATGATGCAACAGGCATTGGACGAAGTGATGCGCTGTATGCCGGGAAATAGCGATAGCCGCGCGTTCTGGTGGATAAGCCACGGCTTTCTCGACTGTCTGAAGTCCGACATTTTGCCCGCGGAGTTCAATGCGCGCAAAATGCTGGGCAACATAGACCAGCAACTACGCATGATTGCCGAGGGCAAGATCGGGGACGCGCGGCCTATCATGTATGAGATGCTTTTCCTGATCGGACACAGCCGCGACATAAGTGAGCTGGTGGAGGAAATCAGGCAGGTTTACGCGCTGGATAATTACTTGCTGGAACTTTCGGTACTGCCGCCCGGCGAAGTGGCTCAACTGCTGGGCGTCCTGCGCGACCAATTGCGCGTCGCCCAGGAAAACTGGGAGCAATGCATCCAGGGCAACGCGGATGCATGCAAAAAATTCATTGAATATGCCGAGCATCTCGCGGCGCAGAGCGATAAGCTCGACCGCAACACGCTGCAGTACCTGACCAAACAGATTCAAGCGCTGTCGCAGTATGCGACAGCGCCGGAGCATGCGCGGCCTATCGCCATGGATATGGCGATGGCGCTGCTGTTGCTGGGCAGCGGCATAGAGAATTACCGCCACTTGGGCAGCGGCTTTCAGGAGCAGGCGCGCATCCTGTCCGAGCGTATGCAGGCCGCAGTCAAGCAGCAGCCGGAAGACGCGCAACGGATGCTGGAGCTGGTCGAGCTGCATGGCCTGATGGAACAGGGCAACGCAATGGTTCCGCTGGCCAACGAGATACTGGCGAACCTCCAGCATGTCGAGCAAGGGTTGAACGCTTTTTTCAGCGATGAGACCAAGCGTGACGGGATGGCCGAATTATTGCGCCTGTTAACCCAGATACAAGGCGGTTTGCACATGTTGTCGCTGGAACATGCCGAAAAATTGATGGTGTCCATCCAGGAAAATGTCCGGCGTTTCGCGCAGGGAGAAATCACCAAGCCGGTAGAAAACCATGCCTTGGCCGATGGGGTGAGCGCGCTGGAAAATTATTTGCAACATTTGACGCACCGGCAGGCGGGCGATGTTTCGTTATTGCAAAAGGCAACGGCTGGGATGGGCAAGGCCCGTGAAGCCGCTGCAGAGATGGAAGCTGTCGCAGCCGAGCAACCCCGGTTCTCCGCACCGGAACCAACCTCTCCGGTAGAGCAAGTCCGGGTTTCCGCACCGATACCGCGCCCGATGGACGAAGACCAGGAATTGCTCGAGATATTTCTTGAAGAGGCGCAAGAGGTGTTGGGCGTGATTCGCGGCAATCTGGAGATTTGCCAATTACATCCGGGCAATCGCGAGCCATTGGTGTCCATCAGGCGCGGTTTTCATACCCTTAAGGGTAGCGGACGGATGGTCGGTCTGAACGATTTTGGCGAGGTTGCGTGGTGCGTCGAGCGCGCCATGAACAAGTGGCTGGAGGACAACACCCAATCCGCTACCACGGGGCTGTTGCACTTTGTCGGCAAGGCCGCACAATCCTTTACCGGATGGGTGGATGCGCTCAGCAAGCAAGGTGAAGCCCACATCGACGCGGGCGACTTGGTAGTCATGGCTCAAAAAGTAGAAAACAGCCTCGACTCGGAAATTCTGCCGTCCGCTTCCGGCGCCAAAATGCCAGCAGAGCCGCCGCAAGGCCTCGAATTGCCGGCGGAATCGGGATATCTCCCAACGACAGTTCCCGAAACAGCACCTGCGCACGAGCCGGCTGTTGAATTTGCCTTTGAACCTGAATCTACACTTATACCTGAGCCGACATTTGAATTCGCTCCTGAACCTGAGGTGGCATCTGCGCCCGATCTGGCATTTGAGGTCGCCAAGCCTGCGGAACAGGCTGTTGTGACGGGCGAAATCGCCCTGTCCCCGGCGTTGTTCAAAATCGCCGCCGCAGAGGCCAGGCAAAATGTGGCGGTTCTGCATAAACAGTTCAGCGAGTTGTGCGCGTCGGCGCCGCCCGTAGTGCAATATGATTTCATGCGCGCCGCACACACGCTGGCGGGGGTGAATCGCACCATGGGATTTGGCTCCGTGGTCGAGTTGGCCTACGCCCTGGAAGGTTGGTTGCAGGCGCGCGTGGAACAGCCTTTCACGCTGAGCGACGGGCAATTGCAAATGCTGCTGGAATCCATTACAGCGCTGGATGAAATGGTGCAGAGTATTTGCGACCAGCAAACGCCGGAGAGCCGTAGCGATCTGGCCAATCAACTGCTGGAAGACAAGGGAAAACTGGGCGAGCCGGCCCTGGAACCTGTTGCGCCCAGCCCTTCTCCTGTTCCAGTCCCGCCCTCCGCTACGGTTAAGGCTCCAGCACCAGTTCCAGTTAAGGCTCCGATTCCGGCTCCGGTGCCAGTTAAGGCTCCGGCCACGACGCCAGTCCCAGCCCCTGCTACGGCAGACAAGCCCCGGGTGCGCGATGACGTGGACGAGCAGTTGCTGCCGGTGTTCATCGAGGAAGCCGATGACTTGTGTCCGATAATTGGTGCAGGGCTGCGCGCCTGGCGCGAGCATCCGCACGACGAACTGCAAGTGCAATCGTTAAGACGCCTGCTGCATACCATGAAGGGCAGTTCGCGCATGGTGGGCGCGATGCGCATCGGTGAAATCGCCCATGAAATGGAAGACCGCGTACTGGCGGCAGCGAAGCTTCGCGATGAAGCGGGATATTGGGATACCCTGGAAAGCAATTTTGACCGTATCACTGTTTTGCTCGAAGAATTGCGCAGCGGCAAAATTACCCCAGCCGTAACCGGGCGACGCGCGACAGAGCAAGCGAGCACTGAACGCAGAGCCGATCGCCGCGAGCCGGAGATTGGCGCGGAGCGCGCCCTGGTTAGCAATATGCTGCGCGTGCGTTCCGATGTGGTGGACAGATTGGTCAACGAGGCCAGCGAAATCAGCGTGGCGCGTTTGTATATGGAAACCGAATTGCGCAGCTTCAAGGAAGGCCTGCTGGATCTGTCCGGGAGCGTGACGCGGTTGCGCCAGCAATTACGCGAGGTTGAAATTCAGGCAGAAAGCCAGATACAGGCGCAAGTCTCATTGGCCAAAGACAGCACGGAGTCGTTCGATCCGCTCGAACTCGACCGCTTCACCCGCTTGCAGGAACTGACGCGATTCATGAATGAAAACGTGCATGACGTGCAGACCGTGCAGCAAACCCTGCTGAAAAACCTGGATGAAGTCGCGGTTGCGATGTCGAGACAAGCGCGAATAAATCGCGAATTACAGCAAAGTTTGATGAGCGTGCGCATGGTGCCGTTCAACAGCATTGCCGATCGCTTGTATCGTATCGTGCGGCAAACCGGCAAGGAGATAAACAAGCGCGCCAACCTTGAATTGCTGGGCGCGAGCGTCGAACTTGATCGCAGCGTGCTGGAAAAAATGACCGCGCCATTTGAACACTTGTTGCGCAATGCCATGGTGCATGGTCTGGAAAACGATCAGCAGCGCGCGCAGGGCGGCAAAAACCCGATCGGTGAAATTCGCCTGAACGCACATCAAGAAAGCAACGAAGTGGTGTTCGATCTCAGCGATGACGGCGCGGGCTTGAATTTTGCCGCACTGCGCGAAAAGGCCATAGCCAAAGGGTTGCTGGAGGCGGGCGAAAAGGTCAGCGACGATCAATTGGCGCAACTGATCTTTACTTCCGGATTTTCCACCGCAACAGAAATAACTGAAATAGCGGGACGCGGCATCGGCATGGATGTGGTGCGCAGCGAGATTGCCGCGTTGGGGGGGCGTATCGACGTCAGCTCGAAGAGCGGGTTGGGCACCCGCTTCATCATCCACTTGCCACTCACGCTGGCGGTCATGCAAGCCTTGATGGTGCGTTCCGGCGATGCGGTTTATGCGATTCCCTCCACCATGGTCGAACAAGTCAGCAAGGTGAGCTCGGCAGACATGGAGGCCTTGCATCGCGAGCGGCGGGTCGAATGGCAAAACAGGATTTATCCGCTGCACTATATGCCGCATCTGCTGGGCGACACCGAGCGGATGCTGGAAAACCTGCCGCGCAACCCGGTATTGCTGCTGCGCAGCGGCGAGCAGCGTATTGCGCTGCATGTTGACGAATTGCTGGGCAACCATGAAGTGGTGGTGAAAAATATCGGCCCGCAACTGGCGCGGCTGTCGGGGATTTCCGGAGCGACCGTAATGGGGAACGGCAGAGTGGTGCTGATTCTGAATCCGGCGCAACTGGCGCAGCGCATCAGCGCTACCACCAAGGCGGCGGTCAAGGCAGCCAAGGTGTCCGAGCCGGCCAAGGCTGTCGGCGTCAGGCCGTTGCACAGCCAACCGCTGGTCATGGTAGTGGACGACTCGTTCACCGTGCGCAAGGTCACCACCCGCATGCTGACTCGCGCCGGTTATCAAGTGGTGACCGCAAAAGACGGCATCGATGCGCTGGAGCAGTTGGCAGAGGTAACCCCGCAAGTGATGCTGCTGGATATCGAAATGCCGCGCATGGACGGTTTCGCGCTCGCCAGACAATTGCGGAGCGATCCCAAGACGCAGAACCTGCCTATCATCATGATCACTTCGCGCACCGCCGACAAGCACCGCGATTACGCCAAGCAATTGGGCATCAACACCTATCTCGGCAAGCCGTATCAGGAAGATATTCTGCTGCAGAACATCGCCGATCATGTGGCAGTACATAAATTGGACGCCTGATGAAACAACCAGCCATCTGACTTGGCTGGCAAACGACACCAGCCAACGCCTTACGGCTAACAATTTTTAGAGGCGCCCTTGATTTATCTTCGGGAAGAAGATGCGCTGACACTAAACCATCAGTGGCTGCTGCACATCGCGGTTTTCTTCCACGGAAAAGCTGATCGTCATCGGTGCATCGACCGGTGGGGCTGATTCCAATTCTATTCCAAAACGACAATAATTTTGTAGGGTGCGCAAGCGCACTACGATTTCTGTCGCCATGTATAGATTGTGTGGGACGGTCGGCTAAAGTCCGACCCGTTGCAGGGTTTCCAGAAACTGCGCCGCATTCTGATGGCCCGTCACGCGGGAATCGCCCAGTTCTTTGCCCTGCGCATCGAAGAACAGGATGCCGGGCGGGCCGAACAGGCCGTATCGCTTGAGCAGCGCTTGGTCGGCATGGCTGTTTGCCGTGACATCGGCTTGCAGCAGTAACACCGGCTTGAGTTTGGCTTGCACGGCGGTGTCGGAGAAGGTGAAGCGTTCCATTTCCTTGCAGGAGATGCACCAGTCGGCGTAGAAATCCAGCATCACCATTTGTCCGCGTCCTTGGGTTTGCCCGCGTGCCTGGGCGATGCGTAGATCGAGCTCCGCGATGTCCCTGACGCGGGAAAATTGCAGCGTGGCCGGCGCTTGCGCTTCGCCGCGGACGATGCCGCCCAGCGGGCGCAGGATGTCACGCGCGCCGGACAACGCGCCGATCAGATAGGCCACGCCGAGCAGCAGGGCGAGCAGGCCGATGCCCTTGAGCAGTTTGTGCCAGCCGTTGGCATTGTGGGACAGAGGATCCAGCGCGTGCAGGTAGATTCCCGAAAAAATCAGCAGTGTTGCCCACAGCAACATGTGTACGCCGACGGGCAGCAGCGGATGGATGATCCAGATCGCCAGCGCCAGCAGCATCACGCCGAAGAAACGTTTGACCGCTTCCATCCACGCGCCCGCCTTGGGCAACCATACGCCTGCCGAGGCGCCGATCAGCAGCAGCGGTGCGCCCATCCCCAGCGCCAAAACGAACAAGGCGACACCGCCCAGCACCGCGTCATGGGTCTGGCTGATGTAGAGCAGCGCTCCGGCCAGCGGGGCCGCCACGCACGGGCCCATGATGATGGCGGACAACGCCCCCATCACGAACACGCCGCCAAGATGTCCCCCATGAAGCTTGTTGCTGGCGCCGGTCAGTTTGCTTTGCCAGGAGCTGGGCAGTTGCAATTCATAAAAGCCGAACATGGACAGCGACAGCAGCACAAACACGGCGGCGAAGCTGCCAAGCACCCAGGGCGTTTGCAGCGCATTGGAAATCAGGTGACCGGAATACCCTGCCGCCACACCCGCAGCGGCGTAGGTGATCGCCATGCCCAGCACGTAAGCCAGTGAAAGAAAAAAAGCGTGTCTGTGGGTGATTTTGTGGCCGCGCCCGACGATGATGCCGGACAGGATCGGAATCATCGGGAATACGCAGGGTGTGAGGGAAAGCAACAACCCTGCGCCGAAGAAGAACGAAACGATCAGCCAGAAATTACCGCTCTTGAACAGCCTGGCGATTTGCGAGCCTTCCGATGGGGCAGCGAGGGGCGGCGGCGGGGCTTCAGTCATTACCGGCGGCGCGGGCTGTCCGGTGGTGACATCCGGCAGGCCGATGCGCAGTGTCTTGGCGGTGGGTGGGTAGCACAGCCCTTGTTCGCTGCAGCCCTGATACACGGCGTGCAATACGATATTTTCTGCGGCGGAAGCGCCGCGTTGCAGCGTGATTTCGGCCTGAAACGACTGGTGGAAAACTTCGGTATCGCCGAAGTTGGGGTCGAGCTTCATGTCGCCTTTTGGCAAATTCACCGCCACGATCCTGACCGCATGGTCTTTTATCTCGAAGCTGACCTTGTCGCGATACAAATAGTAGCCGGGTGTCACCCTGAAGTTGGCCTGCAGGGTATGCGCGTCGCGCGCCACGACTTGCAAGCTGAAAGCTTCATCCGCCGGCAGGAAGGTGGCTTGTTTCGCGCCGCCCAGGCCGGGCAGGCGATCCAGAAAACCCTCCGCATTCGCGGCGGGGGCGGCAAAACATAGCAACAGCAGCAAAGCAAAACGCATGGTCAATCCTTGGTGATTATTGTTTCGTTACCTACCCAGCTCAGATAAGCGGGCAACCCTGCCGTTACCGAGACAGCGATGATCTCGGGAAGTTCGTAAGGGTGCGCTTCGCGTATCAACTTTTCAAGGCGCGGGTAAGCAGCTCTTGTGGTTTTGATCAGCAGCGGGACTTCGGTGGCGGTTTCGATATTGCCCCTCCAGCGATAAGTCGAAGCGCAGGGCGCAAGCTGATTCACGCAGGCGGCGGCGCGCGCTTCGATAAGATGGCGCGCAAGTTTTTCCGCAGAGGGCGCGTCGGGCAGATTGGTGAAGACCAGCAATATCTCATTCATTTGGCAAAGCGCAATCCGAGTTGCAGCAATTCGTCCCACACGTCGCCCCGGCGCAGGCCTTTGATGATCTTGTCCAGCCGTGCCGCCTGCTGCATGGCGCGTTCGATGTGCGGAAACTTCAGGCGGCGCGCCGCGTTTTCGATCAATCCCTGACGCGCTCCCCACACCCGCGCATCGCGCATCGCGTTGCCGATGTTGCCGCCGCGCTGCGCGGCCAGCAGCACCTTGCCCAGCGTGCGGATCTCTTCGCTGATCGCCCACAGCACCAGCACGGTGGCGGTCCCTTCGGCGCGCAGGCCATCGAGGATGCGCGCGTAGCGTGCCGCGTTGCCGCTCAGCATGGCTTCCGAGAGTTTGAATATATCGTAGCGCGCCACATCCATCACCGCGTCTTTCACCTGTTCAAAAGTGAGCGTGCCGGCCGGAAACAGCAGCGCGAGTTTCTGGATTTCCTGAAACGCCGCGAGCAGGTTGCCCTCGCAGCGATCGGCGAGAAACTCCAGCGTGGCATCGTCCGCCGTCTGCTCCTGCCGCTTGAGGCGGTCGGCGATCCAGCGCGGCAGCGCGCCGCGCGGAATGTCGTCGGCGGAAATCATCACGCCGTGCTGTTGCAGCGCGCCAAACCACTGGCTTTTCTGCGCGGTCTTGTCCATCCTGGGCAGGGAGATCAGCGTGAGGATGTCCGCATTCAATTTGGCTGCACTCAGGTTGGCGCAATAGTCCTGCAGCGCCTGCCCGCCCTCCACGCCGGGTTTGCCGGACGGGATGCGCAGGTCTATGACCTTGCGCGTAGCAAACAGCGACAGGCTTTGCGCGCTGTTGCGCAACTCGTTCCATTTGAAGTGCTGCTCGGCGATGAATGTTTCGCGTTCGGTGTATCCGGCCGCGCGCGCCGCCACGCGGATACTGTCCGCCGCTTCGATCGCCAGCAACAGCGCGTCGCCATACACCACATACAGCGGCTTGAGGCCGGAGGCGAGATGGCGCGGGAGTTCGTCGCTGGCGATGGCCATGATTTATTTCGGCTGCGGCAGCGGCTGTGGTTTGGCGCGGCTCAAGCGGCGCACGATCTGCTGCACCATGTCCGAGCGCATGCTTTGCAAGAGCAGCGCTTCTTCGGCTTCTTTGGCGAGCGCCTTGGCGTCGTCGTAAGTGAAATCGCGGCGCAACTCCATTTGTTCGGCGGGTATCCAGTCTTGTTGCTTGAGATCATGGGCGCGCAGGGAAACGCGGTAGGTCAAGCGGAACTCGTTTACACGCCCGTCGCCGCCCAGCGACAAAATCTGCTTGTCGGAGATTTCAAAAACGATGTCAAGCGTCACATCCGCCTGCTCTGCCGCGTTTACCAACTGCACCCGGTTGGCTTCCAGATTGCGCCGCAGATCGGCGATGAATGCCGTGCCGGGATTCTCCGCTTTCAGATATAACGTTTTGAATGGCATGTTCGCTTGCCCGCGCAGGTGAAAGCCGCATGCGGTCAGCAGCAGAACGGTTAACAGCAGGGCGAGCCATCGAAAGGGTAGGCGCACGTTCGGCTTCCTAGACAACAATATTGACCAAGCGGCCCGGCACGACCACGATCTTCTTAGGGATCGCGCCAGCAAGATGCTTCTGCACGGCCTCGTGTTCCAGCGCAAGCCGCTCCAATGCCGCCTTGTCCGCATTTTTCGCCACACGCAGGTTGCCGCGCAGCTTGCCGTTGACCTGAATCACCATTTCGATTTCGTCCTGCACCAGCGCGGCTTCATCCGCTACCGGCCAGGCAGCATCGAGGATGTCATCGCCATAACCGAGTTCTCTCCACAGTGCCTGCGCGACATGAGGAACGATAGGCGAAAGCAGGCGCAACAAGATCGAAAGACCTTCTTTAACAATTTCATCGTCAACGCCCGCCAGCCGATCCAGCGCATTCAATATTTTCATTGCTGCCGAGGCCACGGTGTTGAACTGATGCTTGTTCATGTCGTAGTTTGCCTGCCTGAGCACAGAATGGATTTCGAAGCGTGCGGCTTTTTGCAAATTAGCATCAACCGCAGTGCCGCCGCCATTTTTGAATTTCACGCCGTAGTTCCACAGCCTGCGCAGGAATCGCGATGCGCCTTCCACGCCCGCATCATTCCATTCCAGTTGTTGGTCGGGTGGTGCGGCGAACATCATAAAAAAGCGCGCGGTGTCGGCGCCGTAACGGTCGATGATGGCCTGCGGATCCACGCCGTTGTTCTTGGACTTGGCCATCTTCTCGGTGCCGCCGATGATGACGGGTAGCCCGTCGGCTTTCAGCTTCGCGACTATGGGGCGCGCCTTCGCGTCGGTTTCCACTTCCACATCGGCGGGATTGATCCACAGCTTTTTGCCATTTTTTTCTTCGCGATAAAACGTGGGCGCAATCACCATGCCTTGCGTGAGCAGATTTTTAAAAGGCTCATCAAGGGTTTGGGACGCGCGCAGCGCGACGTTCGCTCCCTCTCCCAAGAATTGAAGATTGCCTTTCACGTTTGTCCTTTCTCCCGCTTGCGGGAGAGAGTTAGAGAGAGGGGCTTCAAGCGGGGGAGGGTTGGGGAGGGGGCTCGCGGGCAGGCCAAACAAGCCTTCATCCCGCATCAACTTATGAAAAAACCGCGCGTACAGCAAATGCAAAATCGCGTGCTCGATACCGCCGACATATTGGTCCACCGGCAACCAATGTTGCGCGCGCTCATCCACCATGCCGGTGGTGCAATCCGGGCTGGCGTAGCGCGCGTAATACCAGGACGATTCCACAAAGGTATCCATGGTGTCGGTCTCGCGCCGTGCCGGTTTTCCGCATTGCGGGCAGGCGGTCTCGTAAAACTCCGGCATTTTCGCCAGCGGAGAACCTGCTCCGTCAGGCACTACGTTCTCCGGCAGCACCACCGGCAACTGCTCATCCGGCACCGGCACGTCGCCGCACTGTGCGCAATGAATGATAGGAATCGGGCAGCCCCAGTAGCGCTGGCGCGAGATGCCCCAGTCGCGCAGACGGAATTGAACCTTCTTTTCGCCCAAGCCTTTTGCGGCGAGGTCGGCAGCGATGGCATCGAAGGCTTGCTGGAAACCAAGGCCATCGTATTTGCCGGAGTTGACGCAAATGCCATTCTTTTCTTCATACCAAACTTGCCAGCTATCAGTGGTGAATTGATTATCAGAAATAGTTTTTTCTAGCTGCGCTATTCCTTTGCCGGAATATGTTGCGGATTTAATCCCCTCTTTCGCTGCTCTAGGCTCGCCAGCCTCAATCACCTGCTTAATCGGCAGCTTGTATTTCTGCGCAAACTCAAAATCCCGCTCGTCATGCGCCGGCACCGCCATCACTGCGCCTTCGCCGTAGCCCATCAGCACGTAATTGGCGATCCACACCGGCAGCTTGCCGCCACTGAGCGGATGCGTGACGAACAGGCCGGTGTCCATGCCGTTCTTTTCCATCGTTGCCATATCGGCCTCGGCGGTACCGCCGCGTTTGCATTCGGCGATGAATTCGGCCAGCGCAGGATTGTTTGCCGCCGCCTGCGTCGCCAGCGGATGTTCCGCCGCCACCGCGACATAAGTCGCGCCCATCAGCGTGTCGGGGCGGGTGGTGTAAACCTTCAATGTTCCCGCTCTGCCGATACCGGCGTCATAGGGAAATTCAATCTCGCAGCCGTAGCTCTTGCCGATCCAGTTGCGCTGCATGGTCTTGACCTGTTCCGGCCAGCCATCCAGAGTGTCGAGGCCTTGCAGCAGCTCTTCGGCATATTGCGTGATGCGGAAAAAATACATCGGGATGTCGCGCTTTTCCACCGGCGCGCCGGAACGCCAGCCGCGCCCGTCGATCACTTGCTCGTTGGCCAGCACGGTGCGATCTTCCGGATCCCAATTCACCGAAGCAGTCTTCTTATAAATAATACCTTTCTTGAACAGGCGCGTGAACAGCCATTGTTCCCAGCGGTAATAGTCCGGTTTGCAGGTAGTCACCTCGCGTGCCCAGTCTATACCCAGCCCGAGGCTCTTCAACTGCCTGCGCATGTAATCAATGTTGTCATAAGTCCAGGCGGCGGGCGGCACGTTGTTCGCCAGCGCGGCGTTCTCGGCGGGCAGGCCGAACGCGTCCCAGCCCATCGGCTGCATCACGTTGTAGCCTTTCATGCGGTGATAGCGGCTCAATACATCGCCGATGGTGTAGTTGCGCACATGGCCCATGTGCAGCTTGCCGGACGGGTAGGGGAACATCGACAGGCAGTAATACTTGGGCTTGCCGGACTGTTCGGTGGCACGAAACGCCCGGCGATCATCCCAGTGCTGTTGCGCTTGCCGTTCGATGGATTCAGGATGATAGTCGGGTTGCATGGTAGCTGCATGATTGCTGAAATTTCTGGTGCAGTATTATAGCGGCATCCCTAGCAGCCTGTCGGACTTGAAGAATCGAAGCGAAAACGAAGTTTCAGAGCAGGCTAACCTTTAGGTTATGCCGGAACTAAAATTCGGCTGGGCGAGGACAGATTTTGCCGGTTTTGCAGGTCAATGGTCATTATATTGACCAAAAAAGCGGCGAGATATGAACCGCCCAGGTGTATTTGCAGCCGATTTCCTTTAAGTCCGACAGGCTGCTTGGCTACGCTCAAAAGCCATTCTGTTATAGAATCTCGCCTCAAAATATTTTTAATCTGCCCAGGAGTTTCATACCATGTCCCGCAAGCACCCCGTCATCGCTGTCACCGGATCTTCCGGAGCAGGTACCACCACGGTCAAACGTGCCTTCGAAAACATCTTCCGCCGTGAAAAGATTCACGCGGCGATCATCGAAGGCGACAGCTTGCACAGCCTGGATCGCATGGCGTTCCGCGCAGCGGCCGCCGAAGCGGCCAAAGTCGGCAACAACACCTTCAGCCACTTCGGCCCGGAAGCGAACCATTTCGACAAGATAGAAGAAACGTTCAAGAGTTATGGCGACACCGGCTCATGCAAACGGCGCTACTACGTGCATAGCGATACCGAAGCCGTGCAACACAACAAGCATTTCGGCCTGACTGACCTGAAGCCCGGCGTATTCACCCCGTGGGAAGACATCGAAGCGAATTCCGACCTGTTGTTCTACGAAGGCCTGCACGGCCTGGCCACCGATGGCAAAATTGATGCGGCCAAGTTTGTGGATTTGGGTATCGGCGTCGTGCCGGTGGTTAATCTGGAATGGATCCAGAAGATCCATCGCGATGGCGCCGAGCGCGGCTATTCGGCGGAAGCGACGGTGGACACCATCATGCGCCGCATGCCGGACTACATCAAATACATCACCCCGCAGTTCTCACGCACCCATATCAACTTCCAGCGCGTGGCGACGGTGGACACCTCCAACCCATTCATCACGCGCGACATTCCATCACCTGATGAAAGTTTCGTGATTATCCGCTTCCGCAATCCCGGGGGCGTGGACTTCCCTTACATGCTGAATATGATTCCGAATTCCTTCATGTCGCGCGCCAACACCATCGTCGTGCCCGGCGGCAAGATGAGCTACGCGATGGAAATCATCCTCGCGCCGCTCATGCATGACATGATCGAGAACAAGATGAAGTAAGTTTTTCGGAAGGAATGACGGGGAAGCAGACGGCAAGTTTGCTTCCCCGTTCTTTATGGACATACTCAACGGACTCAATCCCGAACAACGGCTAGCCGTCACCCTGCCGCACCAGTCCGCGCTGATTCTGGCCGGAGCGGGCAGCGGCAAGACGCGTGTGCTGACCACGCGCATCGCTTATCTGATCAGCACAGGCGTGGTCAGTCCGCAGGGCATTCTGGCGGTGACTTTTACCAACAAAGCGGCCAAGGAGATGCTGACGCGCCTTTCTGCCATGCTGCCCATCAATACGCGTGGGATGTGGATGGGCACGTTTCACGGGCTGTGCAACCGCATGTTGCGCGCGCATTACCGCGAGGCCAATCTGCCGCAAACTTTTCAGATTCTGGACAGTGGCGATCAGCTTTCCGCGATCAAGCGGCTGATCAAGGCGATGAATGTGGACGATGAAAAATATCCGCCGCGCGAGATGCAGAATTTCATTAGCTCTAGCAAGGAGCAGGGGCTGCGCGCGCATGAGGTGGAAGCTTATGACCCATACACGCGGCGCAAGGTGGAGGTGTTCGCCGAATACGATGCGCAGTGCCAGCGCGAAGGCGTGGTGGACTTTTCCGAGCTGCTATTGCGTTGTTATGAACTGCTGTCACGCAACGTCGCTATTCGTGAGCATTATCAGGAGCGATTCAAGCACATTCTGGTGGACGAGTTTCAGGACACCAACCCGTTGCAGTACCGCTGGCTGAAACTGCTGGCGGGGGCGGGCGAGTATCGCATGCCCTCTCCTGAGGTAAACCCCTCACCCCAACCCTCTCCCGCAAGCGGGGAGAGCGCAGCGAGGGGGGCGCAGCCGGGCGAACGTGAAAGGCAATCTTCAATTTTTGCGGTGGGCGACGACGACCAGTCCATCTACGCGTTCCGCGGCGCGAATGTCGGCAACATGCAGGAGTTATTGCGCGACTTTCATGTCGAGAACGTCATCAAGCTGGAGCAGAACTACCGCTCGCACGGAAATATTCTGGATGCCGCGAATGCGCTGATCAGCCGCAACCGCAACCGCCTCGGCAAGAATCTGTGGACTTCCGAGAGTGGCGGCGAGCCGCTGCGCGTGTATGAAGCGCCGACGGACGTGGAAGAAGCGGGTTTCATCGTCAGCGAAATCCAGCAATTGAAATCCGAGGGAGTCAATCTCAAGGAAATCGCATTGCTGTACCGTTCCAACGCGCAATCGCGGGTGCTGGAGCACGCGCTGGTCTCCGCCGGATTGTCGTATCGCGTTTACGGTGGGCTGCGTTTTTACGAGCGCCAGGAGATCAAGCACGCGCTGGCCTATTTGCGCCTGATGGAAAACCCCGATGACGACAACGCGCTGCTGCGCATCATCAATTTCCCGACGCGCGGCATCGGCGCGCGCAGCATAGAGCAGTTGCAGGAAGCGGCGAAACAAAACAACGCGACGCTGTTCGATGCGGCAGCCCGTGCGGGCGGCAAAGTATCGGCTTTCGTCGGACTGATTGAATCGTTGCGTAGCGCGACACGTGAATTTCCCCTCCCCGAGATACTGGATCACGTGCTGGAACACAGCGGCTTGAACGCACACTATCAGAACGAAACCGGCGTCAAAAAACGCGAGGCCGAGGAGCGGCTGGAGAATCTTAACGAACTCATCAACGCGGCCACGCTGTTCGTGCACGAGAACGAGGACGACAGCCTCACTTCGTTCCTCGCTCATGCATCGCTGGAAGCGGGCGAACATCAGGCGGGCGACCAGGACGATGCGCTGCATCTGATGACTGTGCATGCTTCCAAGGGGCTGGAGTTTCACACCGTGTTCATCACCGGCCTGGAACAGGGCTTGTTCCCGCACCAGAATAGCATCAACACGGACGGTGGTCTGGATGAGGAACGCCGCCTGATGTATGTGGCGATCACCCGCGCGCGGCGCAGGCTTTACCTGAGCTTCGCGCAAAGCCGCATGTTGCACGGGCAGGTGAATTACGGCATGGCATCGAGTTTTTTGCGCGAGTTGCCGGAGGAGTTGTTGCATTGGCTGATGCCGCGGGTTGCGCAGCGCAATGCCTTTGCTTCTTCAAAACCAACCCCCCTCAGTTCCCCCTTGTCAGGGGGGAGGCCGGCTCCCTCCCCTGATAAGGGGAGGGCTGGGGAGGGGTTTGCCTGGCGCATCGGACAAGCTGTATTCCACAGCAAATTCGGCGAAGGAGTCATCGTCAATCTCGAAGGCAGCGGCGCGGATGCGCGCGTGCAGGTGAATTTTCGCAAAGCCGGGGTGAAGTGGCTGGCGTTGGAGTATGCGAAGCTGACAGCGATGTAGAGACGCGAAAAATGATGGGTATCGTTGCGCTCAACCCACCCTACTGACTGGCGACTTCCTGCTCGGCAGGGAAGATGTTGCGATAGCTGACGTAGAGCGAGGTGAAGCCGAGCGGCAACAACACGATTAAGCCGATGTTGTACGGTAGCAGGCTGAGTACCAGCGCGATCGCTTGTATGATAAGGCTGTACACGGTGTACGGAATGAGGTTACGCAAGAAGCCGGAGAGGCTGGCGCGCATCGCGGCGACCGGATGGATGTCGTTGAAAAATACCAGCATCGGCGCATATTGGAGCGCCAGCATCAGCACGAACACCAGCGCAAGGCCGACTATCAGGCTAAAGGCTACTCCCGGTCCGGCAGTCCACATGGCATTCACCAGCATCTGCGGATCGTTGGCGGACTTGACGCTGTCTAATACCGTGGTGAGCGCTTCGCCGCCGATGGAGATCATCGCTACCGAGGCGATCAGCATCCCCAGCATGGCGAAACCGCCAAGCGCGACCAGCCGGGCCGTGTGTTTCTTAAAACCCTCGAACAGATGCGTAATTTTGACGTCTTCATCATCTTCCAGCGCGCGGCAGACACGCATGTAACCGGCTATTAGCACCGGCATCAGCAGTATGGCGAGCAGCGGGCCGAGCAGCGGGATATTGAGCGCGGCGAACATGGCCAATGCGCAGACCAATGCAAGGGTGATGGACATCAACGGGTTGCGCATAATGAGCTGGTAGCCCTGTTTCACCCATATCCAGCCGCGTGCGGCGTTCAGTTTTTTGATTTCCATTGGAACCTCTGTCTATAACCAGGTGGGCAGCTTGGCTGCGATATGATTTTGCAACACGCGTTCAAACCGGCGCGGGTCGTGCGCATTGATCAACTCGCCGTCGCGTGGCAGGTACCTATCGTACAGGCGCGACAGCCAGAAGCGCAGCGCGGCGACACGCAGCATCAGCGGCCATGCATCGCGTTCGTTTTCCAGCAGCGGGCGCACCGCATGATAGGCGCGCAGCAGAGTTTGCGCATGTAATACGTCCAGTTTGCCGTCGGCACTCATGCACCAATCGTTGACGGTGATCGCCACGTCATACAGCAGCGCATCGCTGCACGCGAAATAAAAATCGATCAGCCCGCCGATGCGGTTTCCTTCCAGCAGCACATTGTCGCGGAACAGGTCGGCATGGATCACCCCTTGCGGCAAGTGCGCCCAATTTTTCTGCGCGTGCAGCGCGACCTCGCTGTCCAGCAACGCCGCCGGCGCCGCGTCCAGAAATGGCCGCAGTTGCGGAGCCGTTGCCGCACGCCATGCAGCGCCGCACGGATCAGGCATGATCTGCGAAAAACTCTGTCCGGCGATGTGCATCTGACCGAGCATCGCGCCGATGGCCGCACACTGTTCGTTGCTCGGCGTGGCGGTGGACTTGCCGCTCAAGCGGCTGACGATGCAGGCGGGCTTGCCGTTGAGCGCGCCCAGAAATTGGTTGTGGCGATTTGCCACCGGATTGGGGCAGGGAATGCCGTGGCGCGCCAGGTGCGCCATCAAATTCAGATAAAACGGCAACTCGTAGTCGCTGAGTTTTTCGAACAGGGTGAGCACGAAGCGGCCATTGGTCGTCGTCACGAAATAGTTGGTATTCTCGATACCGGACGCGATGCCCCGCAATTCCAGCAATTGACCCAGCGAATAATCGCCCAGCCAGGCCGTGAGTTCCGCCTCAGAAACCGTAGTGAAAACCGCCATGTTCAGAAGATCCTTAGAACCGGCGAATGACCCAACGCGGCGGGCGGAAGCCGGAATCGAGACTTTCCTGGCGGACAAATTTACCGTCGCCCCGGTCGTCCACCAGATAATAAGGAGGACCCGCTTTAGGGGTCACCTTGATCATGTAAAGCTTGCCGCCGGCGCGATACTCCTCGACGGTCTGCTCGGTGTGCTGGGTGATTGTCACCGGTGGTTCGTCATCAGGCTGCTCCACATCCGGCCCGGCATCGAATGCGGGTGGCGGAGGCAACGGTTCGAGGTTGTCGGGAACCGGTTTCGCGGCAAAGGCTGCCAATGAAAAAACGCTCAGTAGCAAAAAGGACAGGTAGCGCATCGCGTTGTTCTCGGTGAATTGGAATAGGTACATTTTAGCCGATTACAGATAGAGCTGCTTCTCGCGCTCTGCTGCCGAAGGCTCGAAGCCGCGCGTTTCATAATATTTGAAAATCGCGCTGACCACCGCTTTGGGTTCATCGATGACCTGGATCAGATCCATGTCTTCCGGGCTGATGACCTCTTCATCAATCAACGAAGTGCGGAACCATTCCAGCATGCCACCCCAGAATTTGCTGCCCACCAGGATAATCGGCATGCGGCGCGTCTTGCCGGTCTGCACCAGCGTCAGGGCTTCCATCAGCTCGTCCAGCGTGCCGAAACCGCCGGGCATCACCACATAAGCGCTGGTGAATTTCACGAACATGACCTTGCGCGCGAAGAAATGCTGAAAGGTCTGGCTGATGTTCTGGTAGGAATTGCCGGATTGTTCGTGCGGCAGTTGGATGTTCAGTCCGACGCTGGGCGATTTGCCGTAGAACGCGCCCTTGTTGGCGGCCTCCATGATACCGGGCCCGCCGCCGGAGATGACCGAAAATCCGGCGTCGGAAAGCAGCCGCGCAATCTCCTCGGTGAGTTTGGAATAAGGCTGGTCCGGCCTGGTGCGCGCGCTGCCGAAGATGCTCACGGCGGGATGGATCTGGTTAAGCCGTTCGGTGGCGGAAACAAACTCTGACATAATGCCGAACACGCGCCACGCCTCTTTGGAATTCCACGCTTCGGGCATCACGGATTTGGGCAGTTTGGACGGTATGTTCATGCAAGTATCCCCAATAAAAAACAGACGAGAAAATGAAAGCGAACGAAGTGAGTCTCGATAAAACATTGCCGGTGTCAGGCGGTAAAAAATTGTTGCTGGTAGACGGCTCATCGTTCCTATATCGCGCATTCCACGCGATGCCGGATCTGCGCAACCGCCACGGCGAGCCGACCGGCGCGATCTACGGCGTACTCAACATGTTACGCAAGTTGCGCAATGATTACCCGGCGGATTATAACCTGTGCGTATTCGACGCAAAAGGTAAAACCTTCCGCGACGACTGGTATCCCGAATACAAGGCGCATCGGCCCCCCATGCCGGAAGATCTTATGCAACAGATTGAATCCCTGCACCAGGCCATCGCCGCTTCCGGCTGGAACCTGCTGATGCTGGATGGCGTGGAGGCGGACGATGTGATTGGCACGCTGGTGCAGCAAGCCGCGCAGGATGGCGCGCACAGTATCGTCGCGACCGGCGACAAGGACCTGGCGCAACTGGTCAACGCGCATGTCACGCTGGTCAACACCATGAGCAACGAGACGCTGGATGTGCCGGGCGTGAACGCCAAGTTCGGCGTGCCGCCGGAGCGCATCGTGGATTATCTGACATTGACCGGCGATGTGGTGGATAACGTTCCGGGCGTGGACAAGGTCGGCCCGAAAACTGCGGTGAAGTGGCTCGCCCAATATGGCACGCTGGACAACGTGATGCAGCACGCTGAGGAGATCGGCGGCGTGGTCGGCGAAAATCTGCGCAAGGCGCTCGACTGGCTGCCGCAGGCGCGCCGGCTGATCACGGTGAAATGCGATGTGGTGTTGCCGCAGTCCTATAGTGAACTGGTTCCGCCGCCGGCGGACAAGGAACGGCTGCGCAGCCTGTATGAGCGGTTCGAGTTCAAGAGTTGGTTGCGCGAACTCCCCCACCCTCCCCTTCAAGGGGAGGGTGGGGGAGAGCTTGCGAGGGGGCAGGATGGGGTTAAGGAACGCACAGATTCTACCCTCACCCCAGCCCTCTCCCTGCAAGGGAGAGGGGGCGGTTCAGCGCACCACGATTTGTCCGGCGACCCACCCACCCGCACCGACAGCGCGCATTACGAAACGATACTGACCGAAACGCAGCTCGATGCCTGGTTGAATAAAATCCTCGCCGCCGATCTGGTCTGTGTAGATACCGAAACCACCGGACTGGACATGATGAACGCGCAACTGGTCGGCATGTCGTTCGCGATCAAGCCGCACCAGGCCGCCTATCTGCCGTTGGCGCACATTTATCCCGGCGCACCGGATCAGATGGATCGCACCGCCACATTACAAAAACTCAAGCACTGGCTGGAAAGCGCGCAGCATCTGAAACTCGGGCAGAACCTCAAATACGACATGCATATCTTCGCCAATCACGGCATCGCACTGGCAGGGATACACGACGACACGCTGCTGCAATCCTATGTGCTGGAAAGCCACAAGCCGCACGACATGGACAATCTCGCGTTGCGTCATCTCAACGTCAAGACCATCAGCTTCGCCGACGTGGCTGGCAAGGGCGCCAAACAGATCTGCTTCAATCAGGTGGACATTGATACCGCCACGCACTATGCCGCCGAAGATGCCGACATCACGCTGCAGTTGCATCAGAATCTGTCCCCGCTGATCGCCGCGCAGAGCGGCCTGCAACGTGTGTATCGCGATATCGAATTGCCCAGCATGCACGTGCTCTACACCATGGAGCGCAACGGCGTGCTGCTGGACAGCGCGCTGCTGCAAATCCAGAGCCGCGAGCTCGGCGAAAAACTCATCGCGCTGGAAGCCAGGGCACACGAGGCCGCCGGGCAACCGTTCAACCTCAATTCGCCGAAACAGATACAGGAAATTTTGTTCGACAAACTCGGCCTGCCGGTAGTGAAGAAAACCCCGGGCGGCACGCCCTCGACCGACGAAGAAGTGTTGCAGGAACTGGCGCTCGATTATCCGCTGCCAAAAATACTGCTGGAATATCGTGGCATGGCGAAACTCAAATCTACTTACACCGACAAGCTGCCACTGATGGTGGACAGAAAAACCGGGCGCGTTCACACCAGCTATTCGCAAGCCGTTGCGGTGACCGGACGGCTGGCCTCCAGCGATCCCAATCTGCAAAATATACCGGTGCGCACCGCCGAAGGCCGCCGCATCCGCGAAGCGTTCATCGCGCCCGCCGGTAACCGCATTGTTTCCGCCGACTATTCGCAGATCGAGTTGCGCATCATGGCGCATCTGTCGGGTGATGCAGGCTTGTTGCAGGCGTTCGCCAACAACGAGGACATTCATCGCGCCACTGCCGCAGAGATATTCATGGTCGCACCAGCCGAAGTCAGCAGCGAGCAGCGTCGTTATGCCAAGGTCATCAACTTTGGCCTGATCTACGGCATGTCCGCATTCGGCCTGGCCAAACAACTGGGCATCGAGCGCAGCGCAGCAACCGCCTATATCGAACGTTACTTCGCGCGTTATCCCGGCGTGAAGAGCTACATGGACAGCACAAGGGTACAGGCCAAACAACGTGGCTACGTCGAGACCGTGTTCGGCCGCCGCCTGTGGCTGCCGGAAATCAACAGCAGCAACAGCATGCGCCGCCAGGGCGCGGAACGCGCCGCGATCAACGCACCGATGCAGGGCACGGCAGCAGATTTAATCAAACTCGCCATGATCAAAGTGCAGCGCTGGCTGGAAAGCGAAAAAATGTCCACTCGGCTCATCATGCAAGTGCATGACGAACTGGTGCTGGAAGTACCCGAGGCAGAATTAAATTTGGTCAAGGAAATGCTCCCCAAACTGATGTGCGGCGTCGCCGAACTGCAAGTGCCGCTGCTGGTGGAATTAGGTGAAGGAAAAAATTGGGACGAAGCACATTAGGTTTTGTAGGATGGGTGGAGCGCAGCGATACCCATCGTCAATATGGGTAGTTGTAGGGTGGATAAGCGTAGCGCATCCACCGAGCCGATGATGGTGGAGGCGCTACGCTTATCCACCCTACCGCCTGCATCTCACGCTGCAATCTTGAAGATCACCTTGCGGATGTTCCCTGTAGAAACCAAGGGCGCGTGCGCATCCTCCGGAAAGAAGATGCAAAAAGAATTGGGTGGCGTGGCGATCCAGCTTGCCGGAACATCGTAAAAAAACTGAATGTCTTTCTCAGCACTGTAGTCAGCCACTGGTTCGCTGCAATCCGCCAGCGCCTTCCAACCCATCTCGTCCAAACCTTCCAGCACCAACTGAATGTCAATGTATCGGCGATGACATTCCAGTTGCGCTTCTACGCGCGTGCGTCCCGGCACATGTTCCACGATGGCGAACAATTCCTCGCCGACGATGGGATAATTCCCCGGTGCGAGCAACAGCAGGTCGGTGTTGCGGATGTATTCGAATGCACGCGGGAACAGCGGATGCAGTGCTGCGTAGCGAGAGGATTGGGAGAGGACGGAGAGAATCATTGCTTTATCAGTCTCCAAATAAATTTCGGAAGATAAACTATCGCCCTCATTATTTTCTTGCGAATTTGTATTTTGCTGTGACCATCAATAAAGAGGCTCAAATCAGTTAGCGGGCGATCTCGCGCTATCGTAACGTCGTTGCAGAGTTGTTTATGCATGCCACTGTTCGTCAAGCTTTGTGTCGCACTCCTTATTTCGCCCTGCGCCATATCCGTCACAGTGTCGAAATGACGACGGGCTTTGGAGATCAAAAGATCGCCCAGTGACTCGGCCGGCCAAAAGGCATTGTCAAGCACCATTCCATATTTGGTTTTCATGTTGTCCAGAATTTTGTCAAAAAGAGAAATGCATGCGTCATGAATTTTGGTTACGGTCATGCTGGAAATGAGGAGTCCCCTGCCATTCATTTCCTGTCTGATGGAAACTATCGCTGGCGTCAAAGCATCGAGCCGTCGAGTAACGGCTGCTTGAACCTTTGCATCAGCAATATCTTCCAGACTATTCATGCTGCTTTTTTCAACCGCATCTCTAAGCGAATCTCGGCAGCCGCCAGCATGTTGACCAGCGTATCAATGGAGAACACGTCCACTTTGCCACGCATCAGGTCGGAGATGCGGGGCTGGGTGACGCCCAGCGTTTTGGCTACTTCGGCTTGGGTCATGCCGCTGCTGCGGATGTACTTGGTGATGGCGCGCATCAGTTCGGCACGCGCTTTCATGTTGGCCGCATCGCCCGGCGTGTCTTCGATGGCATCCCACACGCTCTTGAATCGTTGCTTGCTCATGGGTGAATTATACGCAGTCTTGTATAACTGGAATGTGGATTAAAGCCCGAGCCGTTGCCAGATCGCCAGGCTCGGCGCGGCTTGATTCAGCGTGTAGAAATGTAGGCCCGGTGCCCCGCCTTTTAATAATCGCTCGCACAGTTGCGTCACCACATCCAGGCCGAAGGCTTGCACGGCGGCGTTGTCGTCGCCGTAGCTTTCCAGTTTCCTGCGCATCCAGCGCGGGATTTCCGCGCCGCAGGCGTCGGAGAATCGTGCCAGTTGCGCGAACCTCACGATCGGCATGATGCCCGGCACGATGGGAGCGGTGATGCCGAGCTTGCGACATTCGTCAACGAAATAAAAATAGCCGTCGGCGCTGTAGAAGTATTGCGTGATGGCGGAATTCGCCCCGGCCTCAATTTTGCGTTTGAAGTTGAGCAGGTCGTCGCGCGGTGATTTGGCCTGCGGGTGAAATTCCGGATAGGCCGCCACTTCGATGTGAAAGCGGTCTCCGGTTTGCTCGCGAATGAACGACACCAGTTCGTTGGCGTACTGAAACTCGCCGATGCTGCCCATGCCGGAGGGCAAGTCTCCGCGCAGCGCCACGATGCGTTTGATGCCCATACCCTTGTAGGTGTTCAGCATGCTGCGAATATTTTCGCGCGTGGCGCCGACGCAGGACAAATGCGGCGCGGCGTTGTAACCCTCGGCCTTGATCTGCCGTATGGTTTCCATGGTGCGGTTTTGCGTGGAGCCGCCCGCCCCGAAGGTGACGGAGAAGAATTCCGGTTTGAGTGACGCCAGTTGCTTGCGCGTGGCGGCAAGTTTTTCCACGCCCTCTGCGGTTTGCGGCGGGAAAAATTCAAAACTGAAAAGTTGCCTGATCATGGGAGCCTCACTGCTTTCTCATCAGTTGTGCGGCTGCCGCGGTCAGCGCCCACGAAAAAATACTGTAGAGCATCGCGCCCAATACGCCGTACCAGAAACCGTCCACGACAAAGCCGCGCAACACCGAGCCGACCAGCCAGAACAGCAGTCCGTTGATGACAAAAATGAACAGTCCCAATGTAAGCAGCGTCACCGGCAGGGTGAGCAACAACAGCAACGGACGGATCAGTGTATTGACCAGCCCCAGAAGAAACGCCGCGATCAGGGCGTCGGTGAAACCATACACATGGATGCCCGGCGCGAAGTTCGCCACCGCGAACAAGGCGAGCGCATTGAGCATCCAGATTAATATCAGTTCATGCAGTTTCATTTTCTTTTTCCCTTTCCGGGTTTGTCCGCTTTGACTGCTTGCGCACGCAAAGCCGCGCCATACGCAGATTGACACCATTCGCCCATCTCGGCGGGTGAATCGAGGCTGACTGCCGGCGCCGACCAGTATGACATCTGCACCGTTCGTGTCTGGCTCGCGTAAACAAAAGGATGGCAGCCCTCCAGCTCGAATTGTGTCACGTTGTCAGCGTCTGCCTTGAAGAATAGCTCATCCGCAGCGATCAAGGCGAACATCAGCCCTTCCCGGTACAAGCCATAACCGCCGAACATCTTGCGTGCCGATATTGCTGCCCAGCCAGACATGAGCTCCAGCACATAATTAACGAACTCATTACGGCTGGAGTGCATGTCGCTTTTAGTAGCGGTAGTGGTCGGCCTTGTACGGACCTTCCTTCGGCACGCTGATGTAAGCAGCTTGCTGGTCGGTCAAGGTGCTCAGTTGCGCATTCAACGTGGTCAGTTGCAGGCGTGCTACCTTCTCGTCCAGATGCTTGGGCAAGGTGTACACGCCGATAGAATAATCCTTGTTGCGGGTAAATAATTCAATCTGCGCGATGGTCTGGTTGGCGAACGAAGAAGACATCACATAGGACGGATGGCCGGTGCCGCAACCCAGATTCACCAGGCGGCCTTCGGCCAGCAGCAGAATTTTTTTACCGTCAGGAAAAATGACGTGATCCACCTGCGGCTTGATGTTATCCCAGGTGTAAGCCTTGAGCGAGGCAACATCAATTTCGTTGTCGAAGTGGCCGATGTTGCACACGATGGCCTGGTTTTTCATCTTCTTCATGTGCTCATGCGTGATCACGTGGAAATTGCCGGTGGCGGTGACAAAAATGTCGCCATGCTCGCAAGCGTAGTCCATGGTGACGACGCGATAGCCTTCCATCGCGGCTTGCAGCGCGCAGATCGGATCGATCTCAGTCACCCACACCTGCGCAGACAAGGCGCGCAACGCTTGCGCGGAACCTTTACCCACATCGCCATAGCCGGCCACCACAGCGATCTTG
>JANONV010000011.1:0-2744 GCA_031421015.1 Gallionella sp.
TCTGCACGGCCGGCAGGATGCGGAGGCGGTGGCCGCCAAGATACTGGATAGCCTGCGCGAACCTTTTGAGATTGACAAGCAACCCGTACACATTACGGCGAGCATCGGTATCGTCATTTATCCCGGCGATGGCGACTCGATTGAAGAGCTGCTGCGTCACTCCGATATGGCCATGTATCAGGTCAAATCCATGGTCAAGGACGGCTACTATTTTTATGATTGCACGGTAGCCGATTCATCGCACCAGAAGATCATCCTCGAACAGCATTTGCGCAACGCGCTCACGCGGGGCGAACTGGAGATGTATTACCAGCTTCAGGTGGATGCGAGCAACGGGAGTCTGGCCGGAGTGGAGGCGCTGATGCGCTGGAATCATCCGGCGCGCGGAATGTTGGGCGCCGGCGAATTTATTCCTCTGGCCGAGGAAGTGGGTTTGATGATCCCGATCAGCGACTGGATGCTTGATGCTATTTGCATCGATCTGAAAAAGTGGGGTGCTTTTTGTAACGGACAGTTCAGGCTTTCGTTAAATATATCCCCGCAGTACCTTGATCGCGGTAATTTTCCGGAAAAAATTCTGGAAACATTGACGCGCCACGGCATTTCACCCAATCTGATCGAAGTTGAAATTACCGAGAACATCTCCATCCGCAGCCCCCAACATGCCATCACGCAGCTCGATCAGTTGTGCCGTCTGGGCATCACTGTCGCCATAGATGATTTTGGCGTCGGTTATTCATCCCTCTCCTATTTGCACAAGTTCCCGATTCATACCATCAAGATAGACCAGGCTTTTGTGCGCGAGATTAAATCCGAGCAGGGACATTACCCGATTGTGCTGGCGATCATTGCCATCGCCAAGGGACTCGGGCTGCGCCTGGTGGCAGAGGGGGTGGAAACAGAAACCCAGTCCCGTTACCTGCAACAATCCGGGTGCGCCACGATGCAGGGGTACTTGTATCACCAACCGATGTCGAGCGAGGATATGTTACAGCTATTAAAAGGGCGCGTTGCGATCTCCGCGCGAGGATGATGGCTTGGTATTCGCCGCCCGATCCACGGCACAATCCGATGCGCGGCTGGCCGCATACAGCGGATTAATTATTGAGCGACGTGGCGTATAATGGGCGCCTCGATATTTCAGGGGCTGTCCGTTCCTTACCCGTGTTCTTGCCCGCGAAAATAAACGGCCCGCGAAACGGCAAGCTGTCGCCAAAATCAACCTCACCTATTATCTGACGCTAACCAGCCGAAGTGCTGCGTTGCGAATTTAGGGCACCTTTATTCCATTTCTAAATTGAAAGTGCAAAGATGTAGGGTGGATAAAGACGCGTAGCGGCGTATCCACCGAGCTAATGGCGGATGCGCGCCTGGCGGCACTTTATCCACCCTACATGCGACATGCTTGGCCGTGGATTATTAAAACTCTTGTAAATTTGCAACGAAATTACAACACCGTGAAGCCATAAACCCAGAAATTCATGATTAGCCTTCCTGTGATTACCCTTCCTGTCCGCCCCCACCTTCGCCTTGCGCTCGCCATGGCCGCCGTGTTGCTCGTCGCGGGCAGTGTGGCGCGCGCGACTTTCATGCTGTGGTTCCTGCCGTCCGGATCAGGGATGCCATGGCAAGACTGGGCGGGTGCGCTGTGGTTGGGCGCGCGCTACGACATCCGCGTGGCGCTGGTCACCGTGGTCGCCGCCTGGGCGCTGGCCAGCCTGCCGTGGCTGGGGAAATATCTGCGCCCGCCGTCGTTGCGCTGGGTATGGTGGGGATATTGGATGTTGGCCTGCCTCGTCTGGGCGCTGGGGGTCATCATGGACGCCGGCCACTACAGTTATCTGACAAAACGCCTCTCGTCGACACTGATGTCGCTGGCGCGCGATGGGAGTGAAGCCGCCGGCATGGTATGGCAATCGTATCCGGTGATCTGGATCGCGTTGGGATTGGTGCTGTGGCTGCTGGTTTGCCACTGGGTTTTTTCGCGGCTTTGGGCATGGTCTGCGGGGACATGGGCAACGGCTATCAACCAGCCCGCAGGACGCAAGTGGCCGACGCTAGGGGCGGAAGTAATAGTGGTGGTGCTGGCCATCCTCGTTGTTCATGGCAAACTCTCGCAGTACCCGCTGCGCTGGAGCGATTCGGTGGTGCTGCCGAATGCCTTTGCGCAGCAGTCGTCACTCAACCCGCTGCATAATTTGTACGACACCTGGACGTTCCGCGAGCAAAGCCTCGACGACGCGCAGATGCGGCCAGACGCAAACGCGATGCGCGCTTTCGTCGGCCTGCCGCCGCTCAAACCGGAGGAACCGATTTCCTTTTTGCGCACCGTGCCTCCCGATGCGAAGGCCGTTGGCAAACCGCCGCTGAACGTCGTGCTGGTGCTGCTCGAATCGTTTGCCGGCCACAAGGTCGGCGCGCTCGGCAGCCCTATGGGCGCAACCCCCGTATTCGACGAATTGGCCAAGGACGGGTTGCTGTTCACCCGCATGATGAGCGCGCATGCCCATACCGCAAGGGGCGTGTTCGCGACCGTCACCGGCATACCCGATGTGTCGCGGTATTCCACCGCATCGCGCAACCCGGCGGCCACCAACCAGCATACGATCATCAACGAGTTCAAGGGTTACAAAAAATATTATTTCATCGGCGGCAGCACGTCGTGGGCCAATGTGCGCGGCGTGCTGACGGCGAATATAGACGGCATCGACATTTATGAGGAAGGCCGGCTCAAGTCGCCAGTG
>JANONV010000012.1:0-2551 GCA_031421015.1 Gallionella sp.
CTGCGAGCGCATCGTCGCCGGATTCAGCGCTACGCCCAGATCGAGCAGGCGCAACTTCCCCTCTGTATCCAGATGAATGTTGTCCGGCTTGATATCGCGATGCAGGATATTCATGCGATGCAACATGCCCAGCGCCTTGCCCAGACGAATGCCGATTTGTATCGCCTCGGCAATGGAAAAATGCCGGTCATGTTGCAGATGTTGTTGCAGCGTCGCACCTTCATGAAACGTCATCACGTAGTAAAGGTAATGGCGAACTTGTTGTGAAAGCGGCAACACCTGCGGGAAATAGTGCGAGATCAGCGTCTTCGCCAGCCATTCTTCCACCAGCAAGCCTTCGCAGCTGGGAATGTCGTCCCGCAAGGCAGAAGGCAAAGTCTTGAGTACCAGCACCTGATGTGTTTTGACATGCCGCACCTGATAAAGCAAAGAACCTTTGGATTCGTGCAGCAACTTGATGACTTCAAATTCATCCAGTATCTGTCCCGGTTTCAGCCGTTCCGGAACCGCCAGATTTTTTGCCTCCATCACCGCATGATGACGATTTGTTTCACCAACCTGGGTGACTTTCAGCACCATCGCGGTGGCGTTGTCGCCGCCTTTTCCTGCCAGCGCCTGGCGCACTAACGCATCGGCAGCGTTCTGTGGATCCTGGTAGGTCGTGAGCAGATCGTGTATCGCCTTGTCGCCCAACACCTCCCACACGCCGTCAGAGGCCAGCAGAAAGACATCGCCGGGGCGTAGTTCATCATCGCTGTAATCAACAACCAGATGCTGATCGAGTCCCATAGCGCGTTTCAGAACATGCTGCATGCCGGGCTGATCCCATACATGGTCAACCGTCAATGCGCGCAATTGCCGGTCGCGCAGCAAATAGATGCGGCTGTCTCCCACATGCCCGATCACATAGCGATCGCCATGCAACACCAATGTACTGAGTGTGCTGATCAGATGCCGGTTATCGTGCTGCATATCTTTTCGGGCAAAGCTTTGCGCCAGCAGCCAGCGGTTGATCGGCTGCAATACTTTGTCCAGAGCGTGCGGGATCGCCCAGGTATCCGGCGTGGCGTAATAATCGGCCAGCAAACCGCGTACGCTGAATTCGGCGGCCTCCCGCCCGCCCCCGCTGCCGCCCACGCCATCGGCCAGTGCCGCCATGATGCCCTTGCTTGCCAATATCCGGCTTTCTGGCATGACGATGCCGCAATAGTCCTCGTTGGAGTCTCTTGCTCCGGTTGCGCTGGTGTAGCCGCTATGTGCTTCAAGTGCCATGGAATTTCCCGCGCATGTTTGGTTTCGTAGGGGCGTATGGCAATACGCCCTGTCCAACGGTTATAAGACGAGCAATATGGGGCGTATTGCCATACGCCCCTACGTGTTTATATCCTTGCAGCGGTCAAATGCGCCGCGCCCCAAGTTGTGCGCCAGCGTCTTTTCACGCCCGATAATCCAAGCAGGGCGAGCAGCGCCAAGCCGGCAAAAATCAGGAAGCCGATCTGGTATTGCCCGGTCAGATGTTTGGCATAACCCAGACTCGAAGCCAGATAAAAACCGCCTATGCCACCGGCCATGCCGACCAGGCCGGTCATCACGCCGATCTCCCTGTGGAAGCGTTGCGGCACCAGTTGGAACACCGCGCCGTTGCCCATGCCGAGCGCCAGCATCGCGGCGATGAAAGCTGCCAACGCCATCCACGCCTGCGGTAATCCTACACTCACAATGCCCAGGAAAACAGCGGCCAGCACATACATCACGGACAACGAGCGAATACCGCCGATGCGATCCGCGAGCAGACCGCCGATCGGCCGGAACAGCGATCCGGCCAGCACGCAAGCGGCGGTGAAATAGCCGGCGATCACCGGGCTCAACCCATATTGGTCATTAAAATAAATCGTCAGCGAGGCGGCCAGACCGACGAATCCGCCGAAGGTCACGCTGTAAAAAAACATGAACCACCATGCATCCTTGTCTTTGAGAATTTTAAAATATTCGCCCAGCGATTTCGACGGCGGGCAGCTCGGGCTGTCTTTGGCCATCAGCAAGTAAACAAAAAACACCATCACCAAGGGAATCACGGCCAGCCCGAACACATTCTGCCAGCCATACAGCGCTGCCAGCATGGGCGCAAACAAGGCAGCCAGCACCGTGCCTGAGTTGCCGGCGCCGGCGATGCCGAGCGCAGCGCCCTGATGTTCCGGCGGATACCAGCGCGATGCCAGCGGCAACGCCACGGCGAAAGAAGCGCCAGCCACCCCCAAAAATACGCCCAACACCAGCACTTGCTGAAAGCTGTGCACGCCCAACCACCAGGCAAGCAGCAACGTCACGATCACGATCACCTGACCAATCGCACCGGCCAGCTTGGGTTTCAAGTGATCGACCATTATTCCCATGACGATACGCAATAATGCGCCGGACAATATCGGGGTCGCCACCATCAGCCCTTTTTGCGCAGGACTGAGTCCCAGATCTTGCGCGATTTGCACCCCCATCGGACCCAGTATCACCCAAACCATGAAGGCCAGATCGAAATACAAAAATGCCGCGAACA
>JANONV010000013.1:0-5258 GCA_031421015.1 Gallionella sp.
TTGATGCAAAAGCGCAATCCGGTGGGTTGCGGGCCATCGGGAAATATATGGCCGAGGTGTGCGCCGCATTGCTTGCAGCACACTTCCACACGTTTCATGCCGTGGCTGGTATCGGGGCGCGACACGACGTTCTCGGATTGATAAGGTTGCCAAAAACTCGGCCATCCGGAACCGGAATCGAACTTGGTTTCAGAATCGAACAAGGCGTTGCCGCAGCACACGCAGCGATAGATCCCCGCATCGTGACAATCCCAGTAGTCCCCGGTGAAAGCCGGCTCGGTGCCGCACTGGCGGCACACCTGGTATTGCTCGGGTGTAAGTTCGTCGCGCCAGTCGGCATCTGATTTTTCGATTTTGCTCATTTTGTAAAACCATTCACATAGGGGCGCGATTCATCGCGCCCTTCTTAGGGCAAGGACGCGATGCCTCGCAGAGGTTCTCGCACCCGGAGGGTGAATCGCGCCCCTACAATACCTCGCCCGCATAATCCGCCAACCGTGACCGCTCGCCGCGCAACAGCGTGACATGCCCGCCATATTGCCAGCCCTTGAAGCGATCCACAACATAGGTCAGACCGGAGCTGCCTTCGGTGAGGTAGGGCGTATCGATCTGCGCGATGTTGCCCATGCACACCACTTTGGTGCCGGGGCCGGCGCGGGTCACCAGCGTTTTCATCTGCTTGGGCGTTAGATTCTGCGCCTCGTCAATGATCACGTACTTGTTGAGAAAGGTGCGTCCGCGCATGAAGTTGAGCGACTTCACCTTGATCCGCGAGCGTATCAAATCGCGGGTCGCCGCGCGTCCCCAATCGCCGCCTTCATCGTCGGACTTGTTCAGCACATCGAGATTGTCCTCCAGCGCGCCCATCCACGGAGTCATCTTCTCTTCCTCGGTGCCGGGCAAAAAGCCGATGTCCTCGCCGACCGGAACCGTCACGCGGGTGATGATGATTTCCGTATACAGTTTGGTTTCCAGCGTCTGCAACAAGCCGGCAGCCAGGGTCAGCAGGGTCTTTCCGGTGCCCGCCTGTCCCAATAGCGTGACGAAATCTATATCCGGATTCAGCAGCAGATTGAGCACGAAGTTCTGTTCGCGATTGCGCGCCGTGATGCCCCACACGTTGTTCTTGCTGTGCGTGTAGTCGGTCAGTGTGCGCAGCAACGCGGACTGGTCATTCTGCTCCAGCACCACGGCATAAAATGGCGTATTGTCGTTTTCCTTGTAGACGAACTGATTTTTGAAAAATGCCGCGCACAGCGGACCTTGTATCTGGTAATAAGTATGGCCTTCCTTCTGCCACGACTTCATGTCCGTGCTGTGCCGATCCCAGAAATCGTCCGGCAGCGGCAGCACCCCGGTGTAAAGCAGGTCGGTGTCTTCCAGTACCTTGTCGTTGAAATAATCCTGCGCCTCCAGGCCCAACGCGCGCGCCTTGATGCGCATGTTGATGTCTTTGCTGACCAGGATCACCGCGCGCTCCGGCTGCTGCTGTTGCAGGCCGATGACCACGCCCAGGATCGCGTTGTCCGCCTTGCCCAGTTCCAGATGCTGCGGCAACTCGTGCTTGATAAAACTGGTTTGCAGATACAATCGTCCGGTGCAGTTCTTGTGCGCGGCGGATTCCAGCGCGATGCCTTCCTCTATCTTGTGCGGCGCATCGCTGACGATCTGATCCAGAAAGCGGCTGGCCTGCCGCGCATTGCGGGCGACTTCGGTCATGCCCTTTTTCTTGTTGTCCAACTCCTCCAGCACGAACATCGGCAGGCAAATATCGTGTTCTTCAAAGCGGAACAGGCTGGTCGGATCATGCAACAACACGTTGGTGTCCAGCACGAACAACTTGGTGTCGGTTTTATTTTTTGCTTTGCCTGATGCTTTGCTTGGGGGTGGAGACATTAGGTTCCTTTAGTGTTGAGGGTGGAGACGAAATCCAGGACTTCCTGCGCGTGGCCGTCCGCCTTGAGGCCGCGCCATTCACGGCGAAGTATGCCATCTTTATCGAACACAAACGTGCTGCGCTCGATACCGCGCACCTGCTTGCCATACATGTTCTTCAGCTTGATCACGCCGAACAGCTCGCACGCCGTTTCATCGGCGTCCGAAAGCAGCGCGTAGGGCAGGGTGAACTTGGCCTTGAACTTCTCATGCGACTTGATGCTGTCGCGTGAAATGCCCGCGACCTCGCAATACGCCTTTTTGAACTGGGCATACAAATCGCGGAACTGCTGCGCCTCGGTGGCGCAACCCGGCGTATCGTCCTTGGGATAAAAATAAATGGCCAGATGCTTGCCGCGCGCGCCGGATAGGGTGAAGGTCTGATTGCCCGTGGCGGGTAGGGAAAAATCTGCAACTTTGGTTTCTGACATAGAGGAATTCGCTAAAGAGGACGACATTCTTGTCAAAAAATGCGCTAAAGGCAAGGCCTTCTTAACAGGCAGTCGATGCTGGGGTCAGGTATTTCCTCCGCGCGAAGCGCGTTTGCGAACGAAAAGCCAGCCATAGATTGCGGCATTGACGACGATGACCGCACCGGCGAGCGCAAACTGGATTTCTCGGGTGAGGCCGGCAGGATAGATGATAGACAGGAGATAGTGTTCGACGAAGCTCTCGGTGTAGCCCGATAGTCCTGCCTTGATGCGAAGGTAGTTCTCCAGGTAGGTGAGCGGACAGTTGCGGCCGGTGATCTCGACGAAGAAGCCCCATGCGGCAGATGGAAGATGAACAACAGGGATCCAGCGCCACCGCACCGCCAATGCGGCGCCCAGCAGGGCGAACAGGATGAACGCCAGATGGAGCAAGAGGACGGCGTCAGCGGCTAGTCGGAACAGCATGATCGCGGCGGCACGGGATGATGCCTAACGTGGAGCTAAGGGGCGCGCCGCTTTTGGCGCGTCCCACTTGAGCGCAGGGTTAGAGAATGGGCATCAACATAAGAGTCAAGAAGCCGACGAATCATGCGCTGATACTGCGTGTGATGCTTCGTGGCTTCGGACTTGAAAAACTCGATACTTTTTTTGCTCAGAGCCAGCGTGACCTTCACGCCTTCCTCACGAAAAGCTAACTCGCTCGGGGAGGGAAGAAAGTCGGCAACTACCTGAGTCTTGCCTAGAGGTTCATCCGTGTATTTTATTTTCGCGCTCATAAATTGCCTTTCCTTTGCGCCAATAGCCTGCGCCGATGATTCGAATAACAGAAGCACGATGTGTGAATCGCACCGTAAGGACGCCACCATCAACCTCCCCAAAACAATAAAACCTCTCTTCGGTTTGACTATGGGTGATGTCCTTGGCAATCACTCGCTGTGGATCGGCGAATGCGTACTGGGCACGAGCAAGCGAAATACCGTGCTTTTGCTGATTTTCAACATCCTTGTCGGTATCCCAATCAAAGCGTGTGCTTGCCATAGGCGGAGACTAACATATGGCAATATAAAAAGCCATACTAAAGTATGGAATACCTAACGTAAAATTGAGGGGCGCGCTGCTTTAGCGTCCCGCTTGAGCGCAGGGTTGGGCGTAGCTAGTCCTCTGGTAGGATGGGCAAACACTATGTCTTTACCCATTCCCGCAGATCCCACGGCTCAAACAAGGTCCATATGTAATCAGAGGTGGACTCTTCCCGTAACCGGTGGATGTTATGTTGCGCTGCTTCGGAATGAAATCGCTCGAATGCTTCTTCACTTGGGAATTCTACGATGATGAATTGTTCCCGGTTTACTTCGCCCGCCAAATACCGAATCGGTTTGTAGCCTGAACTAACCACTCGACCGCCCAGCCCATAGATTAGTCTTCCAGCCTTTACGCTGTAGTCGCGATACATATCTTCTTTGCCGGGTACAAAATTAAATAAGTTCAATGCGTAAATCACGGACTTTCTCCAGAAGCTAATTGCGTTCTCAAGCGGCTTACAATCATATGTGCCAATCCGAGAACCAGCGCCCAACTAAAGTAGATGGCAGAAACGCCGGATACTCTGGCGGGGCTTGCCGTATAATCTGGCGCATCGTTTTTACCCTATTGATTTGTAAAGACTGCGGGCATCCTAACAGGGCAACTTCTTACATGAAAGACGGCATTCCCTTTCAACTCCTCGTCAAGCTGACGGATCATTGATGAACATAGGAGCACCCTCACCCATAACCCCTCCCAGCCTCCCCTTGTCAGGGGAGGAGTTCATGCGCGCTGCGCTTGTTCTGGCAAGCCATGCGCAAGCGGCGGGTGAAGTGCCGGTGGGGGCGGTGGTGGTGCGGGATGGAGTGATCATCGGGCGCGGTTTCAATGCGCCGATCTCGCGCCACGACCCTACGGCACATGCCGAGATGATGGCGTTGCGCGATGCGGCGCAGCGGCTGGGGAATTATCGGTTGGTGGATTGCGCATTGTTCGTCACGCTGGAGCCGTGTTTGATGTGTGCCGGGGCGATCATGCATGCGCGCATCGCGCGGCTGGTGTATGGGGCGAGCGATCCCAAGACGGGAGCGTGCGGGAGCGTGGTGGATGCGTTTGGAGAGTTCAACCCCTCCCGAACCCCCAACCCCTCCCCAGCCCTCCCTAACCCCCCCATACCCCCCGTATCAGGGGGGAGCAAGTCAGGGGAGGGAGTTGGCGCTCCTCCCCTGACAAGGGGCGGCCGGGCGGGGTTGCGTTTGAATCATCACACCGAGGTGGTCGGCGGGGTGCTGGCGGAGGAGTGCGGAGCCATGCTCAGCGATTTTTTCGCGAGGCGGCGAGCGGAGCAGAGAACAGGGGACAGATAACAGAGGACAGATGAAAATCAATATCCGTATAGCCACTCAGCAACTCGAATTACTGGATGACTCAGGCCGGGTGCTGCATCGCTATGCGGTTTCCACCGCAAAGAACGGCGCGGGCGAGATGTCCGGCAGTTTTTGCACGCCGCGCGGCAAACATGTCATACGCGCCAGGATAGGCGCGGGGCAGCCGGTGAATACGGTGTTTGTGAACCGCCGCCCGACCGGCGAGATATACACGCCGGAATTGGGCGCGCAGCTTCCTGAACGCGACTGGATACTGACGCGCATCCTGTGGTTATCCGGTTGCGAGCCGGGCTTTAACCGGCTGGGCAAAAGCGATACCATGCGCCGCTACATCTACATTCACGGCACGCCGGATTCGGCGCAACTAGGCGTACCCGGTTCGCATGGTTGTATCAGGATGCGCAATGCCGATTTGATCGAGGTGTTTGATTCAGTAACCGCAGGAACGGCAGTCGAAATCATCGAGTGATTTTCTAAAAGG
>JANONV010000014.1:0-3849 GCA_031421015.1 Gallionella sp.
GCACCGGCTTGGCCCAGCCGAACAGGATGCCGCCCAGCCACAGAGTAAGCAGCGGAAACAGTATCGTCCCGAACGGATCGATGTGGCGCAGCGGATTCAGGCTGATGCGCCCCTCCTGATAGGCGGTCATGTCGCCGAAATGCCGCGCCACGTAGCCGTGCGCCGCTTCGTGCAGGGTGATCGCGAACAGCACCGGAATGGCTGCGAGGGCGATGGTCTGTATCAGTTGATCAATTTGCATTTAATTTTTGATTCCGTAATTTTGCATGTTGGGGTTTTGTAGGGCGGATGCAACAAAGTCAGGCAATCCACTATCCGGCAAGCCGAATGTGGAATTGACACAGCGCAGCGTTATCCGCCGCATGGCTGCATAGCTCACTAACGTCGGAAGGCGCTTCGCTTTTCCGACCTACATTTCTTCAATTCCAAAAGGTGAAACATCGCCCTTGCCACGTCGCAGCAACACCGGCGCGTCTCCGGTCAAATCTATCACAGTGGTGAAATCCACGCCCACCGATCCGCCGTCTATTACCAGGTCAACCTGCTTTTCCAATAATTCGCGGATGTGTTCGGCGTCATTCAGCGGCCCTTCTTCCTCAGGCAAAATCAGCGTGGTGCTCAACAGCGGTTCGCCCAATTCTTCCAGCAAGGCCAAAGCCACCGGATGATCCGGGATGCGCATGCCGATGGTGCTGCGTTTGGGATGCTGCAAACGCTTCGGCACTTCCTTGGTCGCCTCCAGAATAAACGTGTAGCTGCCCGGCGTGTTGCTTTTCAGCAGGCGAAACTTCGCGTTGTCCACCCGCGCATAGCGCGAGATTTCCGACAAATCGCGGCACATCAGCGTCAGATGGTGATGCTCGTCCAACTGACGTATCTGACGGATGCGCGCCACAGCATCCTTGTCATCCAGATGGCAGCCCAGCGCATAGCAGGAATCGGTGGGATACGCCACGACGCCGCCGTTACGCAGCACTGCCGCCGCCTGGTGGATCAGGCGCGGGTTGGGGTTGTCAGGGTGGATGGTGAAAAACTGCGACATGCTAAACCCTCTCCCCTACCCCCTCTCCCGCAAGCGGGCGAGGGGAATCATCTCCTCCCCTGACAAGGGGAGGCCGGGAGGGGTTGGGGTTTTGGATTTTCGCTTCCCAGCTTTCCCACACCGGGCGGCAGCCCAGCGGAAAATCCGGCAGCCGTCCCATGTCCCGATAACTCTCGCCCGGCCCATGAAAATCCGAACCGCACGAGCACAGCAGATTGAATTCTCCGGCATAACGCGCAAACTCGGCATATTGTTCCGGCGTATGGCTGCCGGTGACGACCTCCAATGCTTGTCCGCCCAGCTCGACAAACTCGGTCAGCAATTCATGCATAGTCTTCTTGCCCATGCCGTTACGCCCGGTCATATAGCGGCCTGGATGCGCCAGCACCGCCACTCCGCCGCTGCCGCGTATCCAGTTGATCGCGTCCGCCAAAACCGCCCACTGATGCGGCACATAGCCCGGCTTGCCGTTCACCAGATAACGCTTGAACACGCTTTTCACATCCTTGCAATGCCCCGACTCCACGAGAAAACGCGCGAAGTGGGTGCGGCTTATCATGTTGGGATTTTGCGCGTATTGATATGCGCCTTCCAGCGCCCCGCCGATGCCGGCCTTGGCCAGCGAGTCGGCCATTTTCTTCGCGCGTACACCGCGCCCGCTGCGCACACTGCGCAAGCCTTCGACCAGCGGCGGGTAATCCGGAACTATAGCCAAGCCGACGATATGCAAGGTGTGGGTGCGCCACGACACGGAGATTTCCACGCCGTTGATGAAGGTCATGCCATGCCGCGCTGCCGCGGCGCGAGCCTCGTCCAGACCATCCACGTCATCGTGATCGGTCAGAGCCATCACCTTCACGCCGCGCCCGGCAGCGCGATCCACCAGTTCGGCCGGGGTAAGCGTGCCGTCGGAAATAACGGAATGGCAGTGCAGGTCGTAATCCAGCATCAGGCTTCAGCGGCAGCAGCAGCACCGCCTTTTTTCATGGCTTTTCCCTGTTCGGCACGCTTGCGGCGCACCTCCTTGGGATCGGCGAGCAGCGGGCGATAAATCTCGATGCGATCTTTATCGCGCAGCACGGCGTCGGCCTTGGCCAGCTTGCCGAATATGCCCAGCTTGTTATTCGCCAGGTCGATCTCGGTATGCTTGCCGAGTATGCCGCTGGCTTGAACGGCCTCGGCCACCGTCGTCCCTGCCGGCACAGATTGCTTGAGCAGGGTTTGCCGGTTGGCCAGGGCGTATACCACCTCGATGTTGATCTTGTCGCTCATGCGTTCGTATAAACCTTTTCTGCGCGGTGGATGAAAGCATCCACGAAATTGTTGGCGATGTAATGAAACACCGGCCCGACCAGCTTTTCCAGCAACTTGCTGGAAAACTCGTAGTGCAGGCGGAATTCTATTTTACAGGCAGTTGGACTCAACGGTATGAATCGCCAATCGCCGTCCAGATGTTTGAACGGGCCATCCAGCAAGGTGATGTCGATATGGTGCGGCGGCGTGCGCACGTTCTCGGTGGTGAAACTCTGCTTGATATGGTGATAATTGATATGCAGCATGGCATGTACCGTCGTGCCCTCCAGTTCGGTGACGCCGGCGCCGCCGCACCAGGGCAGGAACTGCGGGTATTCCTCCACGCGATCCACCAGGTTGAACATCTGTTCCGCGCTGTAAGGTACCAGTACCGATTTTTCTACTAATGCCATTGCCAATCTAAAGCTGCAAAACCAAAGGCTGGTAGAATAGCCGAACACACCGCAAAACTCATCTGTTATGAGCATCATTCAAAATAAAAAGGCCTACCACGAATACTTCATTGAAGATAAATATGAAGCCGGCATCATGCTGGAAGGCTGGGAAGTCAAGGCTATCCGCGCCGGTCGCGCGCAGCTTAAAGAGGCGTACGTCACGGTAAAGAGCGGTGAGCTGTATCTGTTCGGCTCGCACATCAGCCCCTTGCTCAACGCTTCCACGCACATCCATCCCGACCCGGTGCGCACCCGCAAACTGCTGCTGCACAAAACCGAGATCGACAAGATCATCGGAAAAGTGCAACGCGCCGGCTACACCCTGATGCCGCTGGACATGCACTACAAGGCCGGGCGCGTCAAACTTGAGATCGGCCTCGCCAAGGGTAAGAAGCAACACGACAAGCGCGCTACCGAGAAGGAAAAAGACGCGAAACGTGAAGCCGCATTAGCAGTAAAGAAGGAGCGACGATAGTCGTAGGGTGCGTTCCACGCACCATCATCGTTGGTGCGTGGAACGCACCCTACATAATTATTGCAGTTTTGAAATGGAATTAGCATAACCATGTCCCCGACTGACCAACTCAAGCAACAAACCGCCTACCTGGCCGGAGGCTGCTTCTGGGGCATAGAAGAACTGGTGCGAAAAATTCCCGGCGTGCTGGAGACCGAAGTCGGCTATACCGGCGGCAACACACCGAATGCCGTTTATGAACAAGTGAAAACTGGCCGCACCGGCCATGCCGAATCGCTGAAAGTCGTGTTCGACCCGCAACTGCTCGGCTACCGCCATCTGCTGTTCGAATTCTTCCGCATGCACGACCCGACCACGCGCAACCGGCAAGGCAACGACATCGGCACGCCATACCGCTCGGCGATTTTTTACCTGGACGAAGAGCAGAAACGCACCGCCGAAGAAGTCATTCGCACTGCGGATGCCTCCGGCGAGTGGGGCGCCAAAGTCGTCACCGAAGTCGTGCCGTTCAAGGATTTTTTTCGCGCCGAGGAATATCACCAGCAATATCTGATCAAGAATCGCGGCGGTTATACCTGCCACTA
>JANONV010000015.1:0-6181 GCA_031421015.1 Gallionella sp.
CAAATTCAAGGAAGAAGCATTAAAGGAATGGCGCAAGCTGGATGAACACCTGCGCGAACAATTCAAGAAAAAACTGGCGGAACGCCTGCACAACCCTCGCGTCCCGGCCTCAAGATTATCCGGGCAGAAAGACCGCTACAAAATCAAGTTGCGCAACGTTGGCTACCGGCTGGTGTACGAAGTCCGCGACAAGGAAGTTGTTGTCGTGGTCGTCGCGGTTGGCAAGCGCGAGCGCAATGCGGTTTACAAGATGGCGGCGAAGCGGTAACTGACCGGCATAGTCGAAGCAGATTTATTCGGCGGGGAAATAAATCTGTCCCATTTTTTGTGTCTCAACGTTAGCATCACCCACAATTTTCGGGGCGTATTTGCGTGCCACATAGCTGTCCACAATCTGCTTGAACTCATTGGCAATATTGTCACCGCGCAGGGTGACAATTTTTTCCCCATCCACATACACCGGCGCGGACGGATTCTCGCCGCTGCCGGGCAGGCTGATGCCGATATTGGCCATTTTGCTTTCGCCGGGGCCGTTGACTATGCAGCCCATCACCGCCACGGTCATTTCCTCTGCGCCGCTGTACTGCTCGCGCCACAGCGGCATCTGTTCGCGCAGATATGACTGGATGCTTTGTGCCAGCTCCTGAAACACCGTGCTGGTGGTGCGTCCGCAACCGGGGCAGGCGATCACCATCGGCGTGAATGAGCGCAGTCCCATCGTTTGCAGAATCTCCTGCGCCACGATCACTTCCCGGGTGCGATCGCCGCCCGGTTCAGGGGTCAGCGAAATGCGGATGGTGTCGCCGATGCCTTCCTGCAACAGCACCGCCAATGCGGCGGTGGAAGCGACGATGCCCTTGGAACCCATGCCGGCTTCGGTCAGTCCCAAATGCAGCGGGTAATCGCAACACCGCGCAAGTTCGCGGTACACCGCGATCAAATCCTGCACATCACTGACCTTGCAGGACAGCACGATACGGTTGTGCGCCAGCCCCAATTGCTCGGCGCGTTGCGCGCTTTCTAATGCAGACGCAATCAACGCCGCACGTGTCACTTCGCCCGCGTCTTTGGGTTCGGCCAGCCGCGAATTCTCGTCCATCATGCGCGTCACCAGATTCTGGTCGAGGCTGCCCCAGTTCACGCCGATGCGCACCGGCTTGTCGTAGCGGATCGCGGCTTCTATCATCATCGTGAACGGGTCATCTTCCTTGCGATTGCGCCCGACGTTGCCCGGATTGATGCGGTATTTCGCC
Source organism: Gallionella sp. (assembly GCA_031421015.1). GTDB lineage: Bacteria > Pseudomonadota > Gammaproteobacteria > Burkholderiales > Gallionellaceae > Gallionella. The sequence continues at coordinate 1,254 of JANONV010000015.1, forward strand.
AGCGCCTGGGCGCAATCCGGAAACTCGGTGAGCAGGCGATGGCCGTTGTAATGAAAATCGCCGACCAGCGGAACGTCGCAACCCATGCTGTCCAGACGCGCGCGTATGTTCGCCACTTGCGCGGCGGCTTCGGGGGTATTGACGGTGATGCGCACCAGTTCGGAACCGGCCTCGGCCAATTCGAATACCTGTTGCGTGGTCGCCCCGGCATCGGCGGTATCGGTGTTGGTCATGGACTGCACCACGATCGGCGCGCCGCCGCCCAGCATGACCTTGCCGATCAGCACCCGTTGCGACGGGCGGCGTTTAATCATCGGCGTACTCATCGTTATTCCAATGTCAGGTGCGCTACTTCACTATGCCTGTTTACATAAGGCGTTAAGTCTACCGGCTCGTCGTCCTGGTACAAGCGCACCGACAAGGCACGACCGATCAGCATCGAGAACGGCGGGTGCCCCTCCAGACGCAATTCGCTGCCGGGCTGATTAATCTGCGATGACAGTATCTTGCCATCTCCGTCTTTGATTTCTGTCCATGATTCATCGCCGAACACCAGACGCAATGCGCTGATTTTCGGCGCTGCGCCGGCGTTGGCAGGCTCTGATTGGCGCGCAGATTTTTTCGATTGAATTTGTGGCGCGGCTTGAGCAGCCGGAGTCCTCGTTTCCTGAATCGGAGATTGCGCCGTTTCTGGTGGCGCAACGCTCTCCTCCGGAACAGGCAAGTCCGAGATGATTTTCATTTCGGCGGGCAAGGGAACCGGCGTTTCGATGCGCTCCATTTTAGACGGCTCCTGTGTTATTTCCGATGGCGTGCGGGGCGACGAGGTATGCCATAACCCGAAGCCCACTACGATCACGGCCAGTAAAAACGCCGCGCCCGACCAGATCAGATTTTGCCGGCGCGAGGTCAGCATGACGGGGAACGGCATTTCGACTGAAGCCGGTGTCAGTTGCTGCGGCACGGGCTTGTCCGGCGGCAACTGCTCAAGCAACGGCTGCGCATCCAAATGCAAAATTTTGGCATAACTGCGCACAAAGCCGCGCAAAAAAGTCGCTCCTTGCAGTTGCTGGAAATTATCCGCTTCCAATGCATCGATCTGGCGCGTAGCGAACTTGGTCTGGTTAGCCATATCCGCCACGCTCAAACCAAGACGCTCGCGCGCTTCGCGCAGTGTCCTTCCTACGGAAGTCGCCGCGATCTCGGCAGCACGATAGCCTTGTTCGGCGTTATTTTCTGAATATTGTTCCATCATTCACCATGTATCAACGGTTGGTTTCTCTTAACGACTGGGTTTCGCGCGCATCGGGATAACGCTTGCGCAACTGCATGCCATAGCTGGCCTCGGAATTACGATCACCGACCTTGCGTTCGATACGCACCGCCAACCACAGTTGCTGCGCTGACAAGTTGTCGTTTCTTTCCGCAAACCCGGCAAAATATTTTTTCGCGGCCGCATAATCGCCATAGTCAAAGCTCAGTTCCGCCAGCGTCAACAACGCCTGGGGCATGCCGGGCTGCACCAGCAAGGCTTTTTTCAGAAACTCTTCGGCATCCTTGATGTTGCCGGTTTTTTGGGAACATAAGCCGGCATTCAGATATGCGCGGCCAGGCGTTGCATACAACGGATTCTTCACTGCCGTCATGAAATGCGGAATGGATTCCTTTTCCCTGCCGCGCTGACACAAGAACCAGCCATAGTTGTTATGTGTTTCGGAATCGGTCTTGTCGAGGCGCAAACTTTTCCGAAAATCCGCTTCGGCCGCTTTGTCCTCACGCAATGACATATGTACCAGGCCGCGCATGCCGTAGGCCGGCGCATAGTCGGGATCGGCCTGCAAGGCCAGCCCTATCTCTTCCAGCGCGATACCCGCTTGCGCGCGCTCGAAATACAAGCCCGCCAATTCGGTATGCACCTGGGCGCTTTTGTTGGCTTGAGAACCGCCCGACGGCGTGCCACAGCCCGCCAAAACGGCCAGCGAGAACGACAAGATTATCAATTTATGCATAGTCGCGCCTCCAGGTTCATCTACACGACTTCAACGGATCGTTGCATGGTTCGTTTGGTTTTGTCCTGCACTTGTCCCGCCAACTGGCCACACGCAGCAGCGATGTCGTCGCCGCGCGTCTTGCGCGTGGTGGTCACGATATCGGCCTGCATCAGCACATCGCGGAAGCGCTGGATGGCATCAGTCCCCGAGCGCCGATAATGCGTTTGCGGAAACGGATTGAACGGGATCAGGTTGAATTTGCACGGCACGTCGCTTACCAGCTTCACCAGCTCGCGGGCCTGTTGCACCGAATCATTCACCCCTTCCAGCATCACATATTCGAAGGTGATGAAATCGCGCGGCGCGCGTTCCAGATAACGCTGGCACGCGGCCAGCAATATCTTCAACGGATATTTCTGGTTGATCGGCACCAGCTCGTCGCGAAGCTTGTCGTTCGGCGCATGCAGCGACACCGCGAGCGACACCGGACATTCGTCGCGCAATCTGTCCATCGCCGGCACGACGCCGGAAGTGGACACCGTCACGCGGCGGCGCGACAGCCCGTAGCCGTGATCGTCCAGCATCAGACGCAGCGCGCTCACGGTGTTGTCGAAATTCAACAGCGGCTCGCCCATGCCCATCATCACCACATTGCTGATCGGCCACAGGCCTTCGGCATTCTTGCCGAGCCGATGATTCGCCCACCACAACTGGCCGATGATCTCCGCCACGCTGAGGTTGCGGTTGAAACCCTGTTTGCCGGTCGAACAAAACGAGCAATTCAACGCGCATCCGGCCTGCGTGGAAACGCATAACGTGCCGCGCGTCTGTTCGGGAATGTACACCGCTTCCACGGCGTTGCCGGTGCCCACCTCCAGCAGCCACTTGCGCGTGCCGTCGTCCGACAGCTCTTCGCGCATGACGCTCGGCGCGGTGACACAAGCACGCTGTGCGAGCTTGTCGCGCAACGCTGCCGCGATGTCGGTCATCGCGGCGAAATCGGGTTCCCCGGCTTTGTAGATCCAGCGCATCAGTTGGCGCGCACGGAACGGCTTCTCGCCCATTTCCGCGAAATAGCCGGCCAGTGCTTGCGCATCGAAGTCGAGGAGGTTTTGTTGCATTAGTCTTTAAATCCGGAATTAACGCGAGTAAACATTCATCGCCGGGAAGAAATACGCGATTTCCACCGCGGCCGTTTCAACTGCGTCGGAACCATGCACCGCGTTCGCATCGATGCTGTCGGCGAAGTCCGCGCGTATCGTGCCCTTGTCGGCCTTCTTCGGATCGGTCGCGCCCATCAGATCGCGGTTCTTCAGGATCGCGCCTTCGCCTTCCAGCGCCTGGATCATCACCGGGCCGGAGATCATGAAATCCACCAAGTCCTTGAAGAACGGACGGGCGCGATGCACCGCGTAAAAACCTTCCGCATCGGCGCGCGACAATCGCACCATGCGCGCAGCAATAATTTTCAGACCGGCTTTTTCAAAGCGGGTGTAAATCTGACCGATGACATTCTTGGCCACGGCGTCGGGTTTGATAATCGACAAAGTACGTTCTACAGCCATGCTTTTTTCTCCAAACAATTTAAAAGGGCACCTCTAAAAATCCAAACTCCGTCGCGATACTGCGTTGCTCAAGAAATTTTAACGCTTACATATCAAAATATATGCGGCGCGCTAAAATTTCTTTCGCGCCTTGTCTCGCTTAGGATTTTGAATTTTTAGAGGCACCCTAAAGTTGATCAAAAATTCCAAGGGCGTGATTCTATCAGGCTTTGCCTGTGCAGTCTGCCTAGAAATGGGCGAGTGGATGGGTAGCGCTATGCGCACCAATTGGTTTAAGGGCACCTCTAAAAATTCAGAGTTCGCCCAAATGCAAGGCGCGGAAGAGGGGTAAGCAGGCAAGCCGCACAGCGGATGCCCGTAAATTTTTTGCGAGCCGCCCCTCAATTTGAATATTAGAAAAAGTTGTGAACAAGCAACTTGTAATCATTGATTGATCCCGTGTGGCTACCCGATCCGGTTCAAACGCGGATCGAACGCATCGCGCACCGCATCGGCGAACAGGTTGGCCGCCAAAACCAGAACCAGCATGAAACCGAACGCGGCGGCCAGCGCCCACCATACTATCGGCTCGCGCCCCATCTCCAGCCGCGCGCCGTTGATCATGGTGCCGAAGCTGATCATGGATGGGTCAACGCCCACGCCGACATAGGACAGCACCGCCTCGGCCAGCACCAGTGCGCTGAAATCCATCACCAGCGCGATCAGAATGATGTGCATCACGTTCGGCACGATATGGCGGGTCAGGATGCGAAACGAAGACACGCCGAACGCTTGTGCCGCCTGGATGTATTCCAGTTCGCGCAGCTTGAGCGTCTCGCCGCGCAACACGCGACATAGTCCCGTCCAACTGGTCACACCGAGAATCAGACACAGGAACACCAGGCGCAGATCGGCGCGTGAAGCCGAGTTATCGAACCACTCCGGATGCGTGTCGATGGTCACCTGCATCATCAGCACTGCCGCCGCGATCAGCAGCACGCTGGGGATGGAGCTCAGCACGGTGTAGATGTACTGGATCACGTCATCCACCCAGCCGCGCAAATAACCCGCCGCGATGCCGAGCAGCAACGCCACCGGCAAGGTGACCAGCGTCGTCACGGTGCCGATGACCAGCCCGGTGCGGATACTCTTCAGCGACAGGTACAACACGTCCTGCCCGACTTTGTCGGTGCCGAGCACGTGATAGGCGGCGGCGAGATTGACGGTTGCGCCGATGAGGGCGGCGAGGATGAGGATCGCGATGAGCAGGGCGTGATTTTTTTTCAGGTGTGCGAATCCCTCCCAACTTCCTAACCCCTCCCGGCCTCCCCTTATCAGGGGAGGGGAAAAGCAGCCGCTATTAGTGAAGTGGGACTGTGTGACTCCTCCCCTG
>JANONV010000016.1:0-7080 GCA_031421015.1 Gallionella sp.
GGCGCAGGCCGGAATCCAGCGTTTTTATTTAACATGCTTTTGGTTTTGTCCCGCTTTGCGGGGGCGTTTTATTAACTGGATTCCGGCCTGCGCCGGAATGACGAGGTGGTGTTAGCTCAGGCTGGTGGATACGTGCTTCGCACTTTATCCACCCTACCGCATCCCCGGCAATATGCCCTTCATGCCGCGCATCATCTTGCCCATGCCGCCCTTGCTGAACATTTTCATCATTTTTTGCATTTGCTCAAACTGGTTGAGCAGCTGGTTGACGTGCATCACCTGCACGCCTGCGCCCATCGCGATGCGGCGTTTGCGCGAGGCTTTGATGAGTTCCGGTTTACTGCGCTCGAGCGCAGTCATCGAGTTGATGATGCCCTCGGTGCGGCTGATGGATTTGTCATCCATCTTGCTGCCTGCGGCGGCTTGTGAGAGTTGCGCGGGGAGCTTGTCCATCAGCGCCGACATGCCGCCCATCTTGCGCATTTGCACCATTTGCATCTTGAAATCGTTGAGGTCGAAGCCTTTGCCGCTGTGCATTTTTTTGGCGAGTTTTTCGGCTTCGCCGTGATCGACTTCGCGCTGCGCATCTTCGATCAGCGACAACACGTCGCCCATGCCGAGCACGCGCGAGGCCATGCGCTCGGGGTGGAAGGCTTCGAGGCCGTTGAGCTTTTCGCTGACGCCGACGAACTTGATCGGCTTGCCGGTGATCTGGCGCACCGATAAGGCCGCCCCGCCGCGCGCGTCGCCGTCCAGCTTGGTGAGTATGATGCCGGTCAGCGGCAAAGTTTCACCGAATGCCTTGGCGGTGTTCACTGCGTCCTGCCCGGCCATCGCGTCTACGACGAACAGGGTTTCGATCGGCTTGAGCGCGGCGTGCAGTTGCTTGATTTCGGCCATCATCGCCTCATCAATCGCGAGGCGACCTGCGGTGTCGACGATCAGCACGTCGTGGTAATGCCTCTTGGCAAAATCCAGCGCGGCCAGCGCGATGTCTTGCGGTTTCTGGCTGATGTCGGAGGCGAAGAAGTCGATCTCGAGTTGTTGCGCCAGGATGCGCAATTGCTCGATCGCGGCGGGGCGATAAATGTCGCAGCTGACCAGCAGCACTTTTTTCTTGTTTTGATCGCGCAACAGTTTGGCGAGCTTGCCGCTGGTGGTGGTCTTGCCCGCGCCCTGCAAACCGGCCATCAGGATCACCGCGGGCGGGGTGGCGGCGAGATTGAGCGCGTCGTTGTGCTCGCCCATCAATTTGGTAAGCTCGCGATGCACTACGCCGACCAACGCCTGGCCCGGATTCAGATTGGCTATGACCTCTTGCCCGAGCGCGGCCTGCTTGACCTGGGCGATGAATTCCTTGACGACCGGCAGCGCCACGTCGGCTTCGAGCAGCGCCATGCGCACTTCGCGCAAGGCATCCTGGATGTTGCTTTCCGTAAGGCGCGCCTGGCCGCGCAAGTTCTTGACGATGCCGGAAAAGCGTTGCGTGAGGTTGTCCAGCATGAGTGTTTTGCAAGAGATGGTGTAGAATTCGCGCAGTCTAAAACATCCTGACAAAAAATGCCTAACGTTCTCTTCTCCTGGTTGGCCTTCACTATGTATAGCGTGCTCGCGGTCTATTTTTGGCATGCGCAGATACGCGGCAAAGGCGATAAGTTGAGTCGCGGTGCGACCGGACACTGGGTGGTGGCGCCGTTGCTGCTGCACGGCTATCTGCTCGCGCAGGATGTGTTTGCCGGCGGCGGTTTCAACCTGAGCGTGGCCGTAGCATTATCAATGATCGTCTGGCTGACATTGCTGGTGTATTGGGTGGCGCGTTTCTTTTACCCGGTCGGTTGCTTGCAGGCTCTGGTGCTGCCGCTTGCTGCGGTGGCGGTGTTGTTGCCGGATATTTTCCCGTCCGCGCACCAATTGGCGAATACCGATTTGTTTGCCTTCAAGGCGCATATTTCCGCCGCGATGCTGGCCTACAGTTTGTTCACCATCGCCGTGCTGCACGCGGTGCTGATCTTGCAGGTGGAAAAGCGGCTGCATCACGGCTCCATGCCGCGCATCCTGCAAAATCTGCCCCCGTTGATGACCATGGAAACCCTGTTGTTCCGCATGATAGGCATCGGTTTTGTGCTGCTGACGCTGACGCTGGCGTCCGGTGTGCTGTTTTCCGAGCAGATATTCGGCAAGGCGTGGCAGTTCAATCACAAAGTGCTGTTCGGTTTTATTTCCTGGGTAGTGTTCGCCGTGCTGTTGTGGGGACATCACTTCTACGGCTGGCGCGGGCGTTTCGCGGTGCGCTGGACAGTGAGCGGCTTCGTGTTTTTGTTGCTGGCTTACCTGGGCAGCAAGTTTGTCATCGAGGTGTTGCTGCATCGCTAGCAGGGTGTTGAAAAACTACTGCGCTCGGCATAACTGCGTTGCTCAAGGGCTCAAAATGCTCATTTACACAAGTAAATTCCGCTGTTTCGCCCTTTCGCGCCTTGTTCTGCCATCGCTCGCTACGTTTTTCAACACCCTGCTTACCCTCTCTGATTTTCTATTGGTTGCAAGAAGCACCTAAAATGTCGTAGAATCCGCGCCCTTTCGCCGGACTCACTATAAGGTTTCATATGGTCATCATTCGTCTTTCCCGTGGCGGTTCCAAGAACCGTCCATTTTTTAACGTGGTGGTAGCGGATTCGCGCAATCGTCGCGATGGCCGTTTCATCGAACGCATCGGCTTCTACAACCCGCTCGCAGCGGAAGGTCAAGAAAAACTGCGTCTGGAACTGGAACGCGTGGGCCATTGGCAAAGCAAGGGCGCGCAATTGAGCGATACCGTCGCCAAGCTGGTCAAGCGTGCCGGTGTCACAGCAGCAGCCTGACGAAGCAGACCCCATGGTGATCATGGGGCGAGTGGCGGCCGCACACGGTATTCGCGGCTGGGTCAAGATTCAGCCGTACACCGAGTACCTTGATAGCCTGCTGGATTATGGATCATGGTGGATCGGCCGTGAACACGGCCCGTGGCGTGAAGTTGAAGTACAGCAGTGCGAGGTGCATAACAAAACGCTGGCTGCGCAATTGCCCGACTGCCCGGATCGCACTGCGGCTGAAAAGCTGAAGGGTTTGTTGATCGCCGTGCCGCGCAGCAGCCTGCCGCAGCAGACCGGCGGTGAGTACTACTGGTCTGATTTGATCGGGCTTGCTGTGGTGAATGAAGCTGGTGTGGCTTTGGGAGCGGTAGCGAACCTGCTGGAAACCGGCGCGAACCAGGTGTTGAGCGTGTCGGGTGACAGCGGTGAAATCCTGATCCCGTTTGTGGCTACTGCCATCAAGCAGGTGGATTTGAAGAACAGGATCATCCGGGTGGATTGGGCTTTGGATTATTAAGTGGGTTACCAAGCGATGATTTTCGATGTCATCACGTTATTTCCGCAAATGTTCGATGCGCTGACGCAATATGGCATCACGCGGCGCGCGGCAGAACAAGGCAATTATGTATTAAAGACGTGGAATCCCAGGGATTTCACCACGGATAATTACCGCACCATCGACGATCGGCCATACGGCGGCGGTCCCGGAATGGTGATGTTGGGCGAACCGCTGGCAGGCGCGATCAACGCAGCCCGGCAGCGGCAAGCGGCCAGTGGTGTGAAAAAAAGCCGGGTGGTGTATTTGTCGCCCCAAGGCAGGTTGCTTACCCACTCGGTTGTTAAAGAGTTGGTGGCGCAAGCGGATGAAGGTTTGATCCTGCTGGCGGGACGTTATGAAGGCATCGATGAACGCCTGATCCGCCAGTATGTAGATGTAGAGATTTCCATCGGCGACTATGTGTTGTCCGGTGGCGAGTTGGCGGCAATGGTGTTGGTGGATAGTCTGGTGCGGCAACTGCCCGGTGTGTTGGGTGATGCCGAATCAGCCGAGCAGGAATCATTTGTGCAGGGCTTGCTGGATTGTCCGCATTACACCCGCCCGGAAATGTTTAATGGTGAAGTCGTGCCCCCGGTGTTGTTGTCTGGCAATCATGCAGATATACAGCGCTGGCGGCTTCAGCAGTCGTTGGGCAGGACGTGGTTGCGCAGGCCGGATTTATTGGCCAAGCGTGATTTGACAAAAGAGGAGTCTGGGCTTCTGGCAGCGTTTCAGAAGGAACAAGACCCATATAAGAAGGAGTCGTAAAGTGAACTTGATAGAAATATTGGAACAAGAAGAAATCGCCCGTTTGGGTAAAAAGATTCCCGCTTTCTCGCCCGGTGACACTGTCATCGTCAACGTGAACGTGGTCGAAGGCGAACGCAAGCGCGTCCAGGCTTTTGAAGGGGTGGTGATCGCCAAACGCAATCGCGGCCTGAACTCCGGCTTCATCGTGCGCAAAATTTCCGCCGGTGAAGGCGTGGAGCGCACCTTTCAGACTTACTCGCCGATCATCGCCAGCATCGAAGTGAAGCGTCGCGGCTCAGTGCGCCGCGCCAAACTCTACTACCTGCGCGATCGTTCCGGCAAATCGGCGCGTATCAAGGAAAAACTCGCAATTCGCGCTTAATCGCGAGCAGGTTTTTTGTGGGGCGAAAACGGGAGCTTGCTCCCGTTTTTTATTTGTGCGCTATCATTACGACATGGACTATCAGGCAAAATTAACCGTCCCGTTCGGTGTGCTCGGCATACGCTGCGCCGATGGTGTGCTGACGGGCATAGCTTTTCTGCCGGCGAGCGAAAAGCCGCAGCGCGCGACCAGCGCGTTTGCCGCAACGGTGTGCGAGCAGCTGCTTCACTATATCGAAGACCCGGATGCACAATTCACCGTGCCGCTCAAACCAGACGGAACCCCTCATCAGCAAAAAGTCTGGCTAGCCATGCGCAACATCGCGCGCGGAGAAACGCGTAGCTATGGCGAGTTGGCGGCTGAACTGAAATCCGGTGCACAGGCTGTCGGCCAGGCTTGCGGCGCAAACCCGATACCCATCATCACCCCCTGTCATCGCGTAGTGGGCAAGTCAGGTTTGGGAGGCTTCATGCGTCATGCCAGCGGCGCGTCGCTGGACATCAAACGCTGGCTGCTGGCGCATGAGGCAGCCACCCCCCTCTCCCTTGCAGGGAGAGGGTTGGGGAGAGGGTAGCAGCGTGGAGCCCCGCCCTGCCAAGGATGGAGGGAAATGAACAACGCCAACCTCCTCGACGAATTCAGCGACAACCTGTGGCTGGAAGACGGCCTGTCACGCAACACCCTGGACAGTTACCGGCGCGACTTGACCAAGTTCGCCACTTGGCTGGAACAGCAGCGTAACGCATCCATCACGCAAACCACCCACGGCGATATACAAGGCTATCTCGCTCATCTGGTGGTCACGCAAAAAGCCAAGCCCAGCAGCACCGGGCGCAATATCTCCAGCCTGAAGCGGCTGTTCCGCTATTTGCTCAGGCAGGGCAAGATTGCTACCGATCCCACGCTGCAAATCGACACACCAAAATTGCCGCGCAACTTGCCCAAGAGTTTGACCGAGCAGGATGTCGAACAACTGCTCAACGCGCCGGATACCCAAACACCGCTGGGCCTGCGCGACCGCACCATGTTTGAGGTGCTGTACGCCACCGGCCTGCGCGTGTCCGAGCTGGTGACATTGCGCATCACCCAAGTAAGCATGGACATGGGCGTGGTGCGCGTGATGGGTAAAGGCAGCAAGGAGAGACTGGTGCCGCTCGGCGAAGAAGCGCTGGACTGGCTGCGCCGTTATCTGGCGGATGGTCGCGGAGTGTTGCTGGGCAAACAGATGAGCGATGCGCTGTTCGTGACGGCCAGAGGCGCAGGCATGACGCGGCAGATGTTCTGGTATCTGATCAAGAAGCACGCCAAGCAGGGTGGACTGAATAAATCGCTTTCCCCGCACACGCTGCGCCATGCTTTCGCGACGCACCTGTTAAATCACGGCGCGGACTTGCGCGTGGTGCAAATGTTATTGGGCCATGCGGATATTTCCACCACGCAGATTTATACGCATGTGGCGAGAGAGAGATTAAAGAAGCTGCATGCGCAGCATCATCCGAGGGGATAACTGATGCCCCAACATGCCGCTTGACTATATCGCATATTGCGATATTATGCGCCATGCACAGCATCTCACGCAAAACGTTGGTTGATTTCTGGCTGAAGCATCCTCCGGCCAAAAATCCCATGGAGGCTTGGCATAAGGCGGTTGAGCGCGCACCGTGGAACACCTTCGCTGATGTTCGCAACACCTTCAATCCGGCAGATAAGGCGGGGGAGTTTGTAGTGTTTGATGTTGGTGCGGGATACCGGATTATTTCAGTGGTTCATTTCAATCGCCACAAGGTTTATCTCAGGCATGTGTACACCCACGCGGAATACGACGACTGGAACGAGCAGCAACGAAAAAGGAGCAGGGAATGAACCTCGCAGAAATTGATACCAACGCTATCGCCCCCATCTGGGACGATCTCCAGCAACACCTCGGCCTGGCACCTATCCGCAGCAAGGCGCAATACAAGCGCATGGTGCAATTGTTGAACAGCCTGGTGGACGAAGTGGGCGGCAATGAAAAGCACCCGCTGGCCGACCTGCTGGAAATCGTCGGCGACATCATCGCCGTTTATGAAGACCGTCACTATCCTATTGCCGACGCTGAACCGCGCGAGGTATTGCGGCTGTTGATGGAACAAAACAGCTTGCAGCAAAAAGACCTGGCCACCGAGTTGGGCAGCCAGTCGGTCGTCAGCGAAATTCTCAGCGGCAAACGCGCCATCAACGCGCGCCAGGCCAAGGTGCTGGCCGCGCGGTTTGCGGTTTCAATTGGGGCGTTTCTCTAGGCTTTCGTCACTTAATCTGCTCAGTCACGACGCGGACTTGCATGTGGCGCATCATCCGATAGGTTGAGTCGTAGGTTGGGTGAGCGTAGCGATACCCAACAAAATCGAAGCGATGGGTATCGCGTTGCTCAACCCATCCTACGCTCGCTGCCACGAAGCTTGAGGCAGGATGCGCTATTTCTTTCTAGGATCATCCGCCGGGTTGACATAGTTGATAGCCCACGGTCCAACGCCATGCACCTGAACGATTGTTTCTTCTTTGGTCCATGCAAAATGGTTAGT
>JANONV010000017.1:0-2746 GCA_031421015.1 Gallionella sp.
TTGGATTTCTTTAGTTGGCGGCGCGGTCGGCGCTGTTTGTTCCTGGATGGAGGTCGAAAATGATGATTTTATCAAGAATGAACGTTGGCCCCCGCCTGGGGGCAGGCTTCGGGTTGGTTTTGTTCGCAATGCTGGTGTTGACCGCTATCGGGCTGAGCCACATGCATGAGATGCAGAAAAATTTCTCGCGCGTGGTTAATCAGGATATGCAAAGAATCAAGCTGATTAACGACATGCAAGATGCGGTGCGTTACCAATCCATCGCGCTGCGCGACCTTGTGACACAGACGGATACTTCCCGCATAAAAGGCGAAATCGACTATGTGAAAGCGTCGCGCAAGAAATACCGCGATGCATCCAAATCGTTGAAGGACATTTCAGCGGATGAGCAGGGCAGATTATTTCTGCAAAAAATCGAAGTGGCTGAAAATCAGGTGGCTCCTCTGGTCGACGCGACGCTTGAGCTCGCCCTGGTGGCCGAGACCAAAAAGGCCGATACCCAGATGCGCGAAAAGGTGCGTCCGGAACAAGAAAAGTTCATTGGTGTTTTAGAGGAAATGCATGATTATCTGGAGGCCTCTGCCCAAACCTCCGCCGAAGAAGCCAACCAGGGCTATCACTCGGCCCTGGTTCTAACGATCGTACTAAGCCTGATTATTCTTGGTTTAAGTACCGCTATTGCTTACGCGATTACGCGAAGCATCGTGAGTCCTCTGAAGAAAGCAGCGCAACATGCTGACCGCGTCTCCGCGGGTGATCTGAGTGGGCAGATTGATGTCGATTCGACTGACGAGATCGGCCGACTCCTGCGTGCGCTAAAAAATATGAACTCAGGTTTGGCGGAACTCGTAGGTCGCGTGCGGGCCAGTGCTGGCTCTATTGCCGTCGCCACTAAAGAAATAGCGATTGGTAATGGCGACCTCTCGCAGAGGACGACGGAGCAGGCCTCGAGCCTTGAGGAAACTGCTGCCAGTCTCGAAGAACTTACCTCCACGGTGAAGCAAAACGCGGATCACTCCCGGCAGGCCAGCGAACTGGCCATCAGCGCCAGTGATATCGCCGTGAAGGGTGGCGATATCGTCGGTCAAGTCGTCGTGACCATGGGCATGATCACGGAAAGCTCCAAGAAAATTGCTGACATTATCGGCGTGATCGAAGGCATCTCCTATCAAACGAATCTGCTGGCGCTGAATGCCGCCGTGGAAGCCGCGCGCGCTGGCGAGCAAGGCCGCGGATTTGCGGTCGTTGCCAGCGAGGTACGAAATCTTGCGCGACGTTCGGCGGATGCCGCAAAGCAGATCAAGGTCCTGATCGACGATTCCGTGGGCAAGGTGTCGAGCGGATCCAAGCTTGTGGGCGATACCGGAATTATTATGGGTGAGATCGTCAGCAGCGTTAAGAAAGTGAGCAACATCATTGCCGATATTGCCGCTGCCTCCGATGAACAGAGCGCCGGAATCGAGCAGGTGAATCAGGCAATTGTGCAAATGGATGCTGTAACGCAGCAGAACGCCGCCATGGTGGAGGAGGCCGCCGCGGGCGCTGCCGCGCTGGAAGAACAGGCAAACATTATGATCACGGCAGTTGATGTATTCAAGCTGGCGCAGACAGAGGACACCGACAGTACTAACCGCGCTGAATCTTTATCCCTCCGAGGCAGGACGCCAGCGCCGGTGGTATCTGCACAACCTTCGCCCCGGGCAGTGGCGCGACGCAGCTCGGCCGTCAGACGTGACTTCAAGACAGTGGATACGAACGCGGACTGGAAGGAATTTTAGTAGCCCACAGGCAGGGCCCAAGCATTCCGGGAATTTGGGTCTTCCTCTTTCACTGATGATAACGAAAGCCAGGAGTGGCGGACCGCAAAGCCGCACCGGCAGTGTGACTGCAAGGTGTAATAGTGGTCGCTATTGGCATAGCTATTGCAATGCTCTTTGAGGCGGTTATCTGCCGTGAGGAGCCTGGACGTTAAGTGCCCGGATGGGGCCCCTGATAGGCAAGCTACATCGACCCGTCGGGGCGGGACCGAACAATCGTGAGGTGGAGTATGGAGATGGAACCGGTACGGGTATTCCAGCAGGGTGGCGAAACACATCTACAATTCAATACGCGACTGAGCGTAACTCAGGCGCGCGCGATGTATACACAGCTTGGGCAGGTGTTGGCGCTTCCCCAGAACTTGGTACTGGACGCCGGACAAGTGGAGCAGGTGGATACCGCCGCCATGCAGGTACTCGCGGGTTTTTGCCGTCACCTTCAGGAACGAGGCGCATCTTTGCGCTGGCACGCGGTCAGCCCTGCCGTGCAGGAGGCCGGCCATTTGTTGGGGCTCGACGGCCTCTTTAGCGAGACAGCATGAACACTTCACCTACTCCAGATACCTCGTTGCTTGGCTCCCTCAGGTTACCGTGGTGGCTGCCGGCGGTACTGGGGCTGGGTAGCGCCTGGATCTGGGTCGCCATCTTTGCGCCGTTCTGGACGATATTCGGTAGCGGCATCCTGTTTGGCATGTGCATCATTGCGCTGCTCGCATTGGGACGAAAAAATCTCGCGTTGTCCGCCGCGCTGTGGGCCAGTCATGAGTCTCATCCGGCCGAAAATATGCAGTTGGAAGTCGAGTCGCTGATGCCCGATGCGACCTCGGCCGAGATTCTGCCGCAGGTGGATGAAATGGTGCAGTCCATGGCCAGCGAACACCAGAAGCGCCGTTTGGAAGAACTCTTGCTGCACTGGGTGAGCGTGTCGC
>JANONV010000018.1:0-6152 GCA_031421015.1 Gallionella sp.
CGCATGGGCTTGCGCAGCGAAGCGCTGGAGGAATGGCGTTGGGCGTTGCGCAATTTAAATGATCAGGAGCTGCTCGCCGCAGCGGAAATAGCGCGGCGCAACGAAATGTACGATCGCGCCATCGGTGCGGCGGACAAAACCGTCGCCGTGCATGATTTCAGCATGCGCTATCTCGCGCCATATCGCGATGCGTTGCAGGCGCACATCCGCGAGCACAGCCTGGACGAGGCGTGGGTGTACGGCCTGATGCGTCAGGAAAGCCGTTTCGTTACCAGCGCAAAGTCCAGTGCCGGCGCGGCGGGGCTGATGCAGATCATGCCGGCCACGGCGCACTGGGTGGCGGGCAAGCTGGGATTGAAAAGTTATCGCAATGCGCTGATCTATCAACTCGACACCAACTTGCGCCTCGGCACCTACTACATGAAAACGGTGCTGTCCCAGTCCGACGACAGCCCGGTTCTGGCTTCGGCGTCTTACAATGCCGGGCCGACCAAGGCGCGCCAGTGGCGCGGCGACCAGCCGCTGGAAGGCGCGATCTACACCGAGACCATCCCGTTCCAGGAAACGCGCGACTATGTGAAAAAAGTGATGAGCAATACTGTTTATTACGCCTATCAATTCGGCGACCCGCCGCGTTCGCTCAAGCAGCGCATGGGCAGCGTTGCGGGCAAGGCCGGCGCTAATCGGCAATCCATACCCTCCGCCGCTCCTGCCGGGTTTCCTGATGCCTCGCCCTTCGATGCGTCAGGAGGCCCGGCACAAGGTGCGCATGGCATGCCGCCCCCGGATCAATCGGGGGGGGATGCATCGGGAGGCGAACCATGAAAGACGGAAAAAATTTGTCCATGCACCCGAGTGGCGCCAAAATCTATTGCGTCGGCGGCGCAGTGCGCGACCGCCTGCTCGGGCTGACCGTTCAGGATCACGACTGGGTGGTGGTGGGCAGCACGCCGGAAGCGATGGTCGCGCAAGGCTTTCAGCCGGTAGGCAAGGATTTTCCGGTGTTCCTGCATCCGCAGACCCACGAAGAATATGCGCTGGCTCGCACCGAGCGCAAGACCGCGCCGGGCTATCAGGGCTTCGTCATCCATGCCGCGCCGGATGTCACGCTGGAGCAGGATCTGCTGCGCCGCGATTTCACCATCAACGCCATTGCCCAGGAAGTTGATGACAAGCTAGCCGATGGCAAGTTGATTGATCCGCACAACGGCGTCGCCGATCTGCGCGCGGGCATCCTGCGCCATGTCAGCGCGGCGTTCAGCGAAGACCCGGTGCGCATTCTGCGCGCGGCGCGGTTTGCGGCGCGCTTCGGTTTCAGCATCGCCCCCGAGACCCTGACGCTGATGCGCGACATGGTCAGCAGCGGCGAAGTGGATGCGCTGGTGGCCGAGCGTGTCTGGCAGGAACTGGCACGCGGCCTGATGGAGAAAAAGCCATCGCGCTTTTTCGAGACGCTGCGCAGTTGCGGCGCGCTGGCAAAGATACTCCCCGAAGTGGACGCGCTGTTCGGCGTACCGCAACCGGAGAAACATCATCCCGAAATCGATTGCGGCGTACACACCATGCTGGTGGTGGACGATGCCGCACGACACGACTACTCATTGGAAGTGCGCTACGCCGCGCTGACGCACGATCTGGGCAAAGGCAACACGCCCAAGGATATTTTGCCGCGCCACATCGGCCACGAGCTGCGCAGTGTGGAACTGGTAAAAAAGCTCTCGCAGCGCTTGCGCGCGTCCGGCGAATGCCGCGACCTGGCTCTGCTGGCCGCGCGTTATCACGGCGACATTCATCGCGCCAAAGAATTGCGCGCCGAAACCATCATCAAATTGTTTCAGTCGGCGGACGCGTGGCGCAGGCCGGAGCGTTTCACCCATTTGTTGCAGGCGTGCGCTGCGGATGCGCGCGGACGCACCGGTCACGAAAACGACGCTTATCCGCAGGCGGAATACTTGTTGCAACTGTTGGATATCGCGCGCGCAGTGGATGCGGGTGAGATTGCCCAGCGATGTAGTGATAGCAGTGCCATCGCTGCCGCAGTGCAGCAGGCGCGCATAGCCGCGATAGAAGCATTGGTCGAAAAACAGAGGTAGCTCGTAGGGCGTCAATAAGCGAAGCGCATTGCGCCGGATGATTTCCTCCACGATACTGCCCCCATGCCTGATTACCGTCGCGCCTGGCATCCGGGCGGAACTTACTTCTTTACTGTCAATCTGCTGCAGCGGCAGGGTAATGACCTGCTGGTTCAATATGTGGACTTGCTTCGTGAGGTGGTGAAGTCGGTGCGGCAACGTCATCCCTTTGTTATCCATAGTTGGGTAGTGTTACCTGATCACCTCCACTGTGTCATCGAACTTCCACCTGACGATGCTGACTTCGCGACCCGATGGCGATTGATCAAGATAGAGTTTTCTAAGTCATTACCAAAAACCGAGCGGCGTTCCCAAGTTCGTGTGGCACGGGGCGAACGAGGTATTTGGCAGCGTCGTTATTGGGAGCATTTGATTCGTGACGAGGCTGATTTTCGTGCACACATGGATTACGTTCATATCAATCCGCTCAAACATGGCTTAGTCAGGCGGGTGAGTGATTGGCCGCATTCGACTTTTCATCGGTTGGTCGAGCAGGGTGTTTATCCAGCAGGTTGGGCGGGGGGCGATGGAGATGTGCTCAAATACGAAGATTGACATACGGCGCAATGCGCTTCGCTTATTGACGCCCTACGTCTTACGCTGGCTTAATTCACAGCGAGCGTGCCAGATCACCACGCACGAATCCGCATAACGGGTTCGCCATATTTTTTGCCAATGCGACCACCTTGAACAACTCGCCCATTTCCGCCGGGCTGGTGAGTTTTTGTAGTTGCGCAGAAAGCGGCAAGTAGTCGCGCAGATTTTCCGGTGAGGTGTCTTTTAGTAATCCGGTGATGCCGCAGTTGATCAGGAAGAACGCCTGCGAGGTATAGCCGATCAGCTCCAGTCCTGCATCGATGCCGCATTCGGCGATGCCGGTGAAATTCACATGCGCGGTGATGTCCTGCAGGCCGGGCAGGTAGAACGGGTCGTCGTGGGCGTGGTGGCGGTAGTGGCACATCAGCGTGCCGCTGCTGCGCTGCGGGTGGTAGAACTCGCGCGCGCCGAAACCGTAGTCGATGAATAGCAGTGCGCCGCGCTCCAGTCGCTGAGCGAGACTGTTGATCAGGCCGCGTGCGGCGAGACAGATCTCGCTGACATAATCATCGGGGGCAGAGACCGCTTCGACAAGCTCAGGACGAGTTTTTTGTGCGGCTTCCAGCAGAGCAGCATCGCTGATGGCACGCTCCTGCCAGATGAAGTTGTTATCGATCACCGCCACGCCGCGCTCGGTGATTGCGCTGTCCCGCCAATGCACCAGATGCACGGGCAATGCGTCGAGCACTTCGTTGGCGACAATCGCGCCGCTGAATTTTTCCGGCAACGCATCCAGCCAATGCACGCGATCCAGCAAGTGCGGCAAGCGTTCGCGCATCAGCGCCTGCTGACGCGCGCGCAAGTCGGCACTGACTTCAAGAATCGCGTAGCTGTCCGGCAGGCAGCCGAGTTGTTCCAGTTCGGCCAGCATGTCCGCCGCCAACTTGCCGCTGCCCGCGCCCAGTTCGAGAATATTCGGCGCGCTGTGCGACATGATTTCCGCCACCTGTCGCGCCATGGTGCGCCCGAACAGCGGCGAGAATTCCGGCGCGGTGATGAAATCGCCCGCCGCGCCGAACTTGTGCGCGCCCGCCGTGTAATAGCCCAGCCCCGGCGCGTACAGCGCCAGCTCCATGTAGCGCGCAAAAGAAATCCAGCCGCCCTGTGCGGCGATGTCGCGGCGGATGGATTCGACCAGGCGCGCGCTGTGCTGCGCGGCTTCCGGGCTGGGCAGGGGTAGAGTAGGGGGCATGGTCAGGTATAATTCGCAGGGTTGGCGAGTTTAATGGAGCGCGAGTCTAATGGAACAGGGGATGCAAGGCAAAGTGGTACTGGTGACCGGAGGGGCGAAGCGCGTCGGCGCGGCGATTTGCCGTCGCTTGCACGCGGCAGGCGCGCAGCTCGCCGTGCATTACCGCAGTTCCGAACAAGAGGCGCTGGATTTGCAAAAAGAGTTGAATAAACTGCGCCCGAAAAGCGCCGCCGTGTTTCAGGCCGATCTGCTCGACCCGAACGCGTTGCCGCAACTGGTGCATAAGGTGATTAAAAAATTCGGGCAACTGGACGCGCTGGTCAACAACGCTTCAAGTTTTTACGCCACTCCCTTGGCGAATATTGATGAACAACAATGGCACGATTTGCTGGGCACCAATCTGCGCGCGCCGCTGTTTCTGGCGCAGGCGGCAGCGGTTGAATTGCGCCGCCGTCATGGCGCTATCGTGAACATCGCGGACATCCACGCCGAACGCCCGATGCACGGCCATCTGCTGTACAGCGTCGCCAAAGCCGGGCTGGTCGCGCTGACCCGCGGCTTGGCGCAGGAAATGGCGCCGCAGGTGCGCGTTAACGCCGTCGCCCCCGGCGTCATCATGTGGCCGGAGGGCGAGGCATGGACGGATGAGGAGCAACGCCGCAGGATCGTCGCGCACACCCTGCTCAAGCGCGAGGGTGAGCCGGAGGACATTGCCCGCACGGTGCAATTTTTATTGAACGATGCGCCTTACATCACTGGACAGATTATCGCGGTGGATGGCGGCAGGAGTGTTAACCTTTGATAGCTTTACCCCAACCCCTCCCGTCCTCCCCAACCCCCAGCCCCCTTGTCAGGGGGAGAACCATGGGAGGAGCACTCAGTTCCTCCCCTGACAAGGGGAGGTTAGGAGGGGTTAATGCCCCTCATTATATTTCATGAGCTTAACAATGAACGACATCACTCAACCCATCCACTTCGAGCATCACTCCACCAATTTCAACCGCCTCAAGGGGCGGCTGGAGCACCAGGTCGGCAAGGCGATTGGCGATTTCAACATGATCGAAGAGGGCGACAGCGTGATGGTGTGCCTGTCCGGCGGCAAGGACTCTTACACCCTGCTGGATATTCTGCTCGCTTTGCGCCGTCGCGCACCGATCGATTTTCGCATCGTGGCGATGAATCTTGACCAGAAGCAGCCGGGCTTCCCCGCCGAGGTGTTGCCGAATTATCTAAAGTCCATCGGTGTGGAATATCACATCGAGACTCAGGACACTTATTCCATCGTGAAGGAAAAGATCCCCGAGGGCAAGACCACCTGTTCGCTGTGTTCGCGGCTGCGGCGCGGCATCATTTATCGCGTGGCACGAGAGTTGGGCGCGAATAAAATTGCACTTGGGCATCATCGCGACGACATGATCGAGACGCTGTTCCTGAACATGTTCTTCGGCGGCAAGCTCAAGGCGATGCCGCCCAAGCTGGTCACCGACCAGGGCGACCACATCGTGATCCGCCCGCTGGCCTATTGCGCGGAAAAAGACATCGCCCGCTACGCGCGCGCCATGGAGTACCCGATCATCCCGTGCAACCTGTGCGGCGCGCAGGAAAACCTGCAACGTCAGAACATCAAGGAAATGCTCACCGCGTGGGAGCGCCAGTATCCGGGGCGCAGCCAGACCATATTCACCGCGATGCAAAATCTCGCGCCCTCACATTTGCTTGACGACAAGCTGTTCGATTTCAAGAATCTCAAGATGGGTGACAAGGTGGCTGAAGGCGATGTGGTGTTTGATGACAAATAATTGTTATCCAGATTCCATTTTATAGAAACAATAACCATGTAGGGTGCGTCCCACGCACCAATGATG
Source organism: Gallionella sp. (assembly GCA_031421015.1). Lineage (GTDB taxonomy): Bacteria > Pseudomonadota > Gammaproteobacteria > Burkholderiales > Gallionellaceae > Gallionella. Next base: position 5,787 of record JANONV010000018.1, read on the forward strand.
ATGGTGCGTGGGACGCACCCTACGACTTTATTGCTTCTCCTCGATCTGCAAACTCAGCCCCAACGTCTTCCACTGCTTTACTTCATCCAGCAACTCGGTTTCGGTCAGCGGATTTTGCGCCAGCCAGTCATGGTCTATCGAGAGATGGAATTTATTTCCGCTGTAACGCCCGTGCAAGTCGGGCAGGCTGCTGTCGCTGCGGTTGCGAAAGAACAGCACGGCCAGGCGCAAGCTCATCGCCAACACGCAGTCCTCGGTTTTTTTCAGCAGCCCTTGCAGCTTGTTCAGATTGCCGCGCTGCGCCAGCGCCAGCAGGCTCAGGCGCGCCTGTTCTTTCCTGGAGAAGCCCGGCATGTCGGCATTGGC
>JANONV010000019.1:0-2973 GCA_031421015.1 Gallionella sp.
GCGCCCCTACCGGGTTATATGACCATATCCATCCAGCGCGCACACGACATCCTGCAACACGCCGAATTGCTGTATTCGCATGAACAGGTGCAAGCGGCGCTGCACAAGGTCGCGCAACAGATCAATGCTGCGCTGGCGGAAACGCACCCGCTGGTGTTGTCGGTGATGGGCGGTGCGGTGGTGTTCAGCGGGCAGTTGTTGCCGTTGCTCAATTTTCCGCTGGATTTCGATTATGTGCATGTGTCGCGCTATGGCGATGCGCGGCACGGTGGCGCAATGCACTGGAAGGTCGAGCCGCGCGAGAATGTGCGGGGTCGCGTGGTGCTGGTGCTGGATGATATTCTCGACGAAGGCCATACCCTGGAGGCGTTGCGGCTACGGGTGATGAAATTGGGCGCGAGCAAGTTTTACAGCGCGGTATTGGCCGACAAGCAGCATGGCCGGAAAAAACCCATCCATGCCGATTTCGTCGGGATAGCGTTGCCGGATCGCTTCGTGTTCGGCTATGGTATGGATGTCGAAGGGGCGTGGCGCAATTTGCCCGCTATTTATGCGGTGAAGGCTTAGTAAGCGGGCAGTAGGGGAGTGGGGAGTGGGGAGAGGGGAGAGGATAATTTTATGTTAGCAATCATAGGCGGGCGCGGCTTGACCCAACTGGCAAATCTTAAAATCACGCATCAGCAGGTGATACGCACGCCTTATGGCGAGCCGTCCGGCGCATTTCTATTCGGCACGTTGAATGAGCATGAGGTGATTTTTGTGGCGCGGCACGGTTATGGCCACACCATCCCGCCGCATCTGGTGAACTATCGCGCCAATCTTTGGGTGCTGCGCGAGCAAGGGGTCAACGCTGTCATTTCGGTGGCGACCGTGGGCGGTATCCGTGCCGATCTCAAGCCCGGTGTGATCGTTGTGCCGGATCAGATCATTGATTACACCCATGGCCGCGATGCGACCTTTTTCGAGGGGCGCGACAAACCGTATAGCAATGCCGATTTCACCTTTCCCTACAGCGCGATGTTGCGCAACCGTATCTTGCGCAGCGCGCAGACCGCGCAGCAGCCGTGTGTGGATGGCGGGGTGTATGCCGCCACGCAGGGGCCGCGGCTGGACAGCATCGCTGAAATCAATCGCTATGAACGCGACGGGGCGGATATGGTGGGCATGACCGGCATGCCGGAAACCGCGCTGGCCAAAGAGCTGGAACTCGATTATGCGACCATCGCCGTGGTGGCGAATTACGCGGCCGGCCGCGGCGACAGTGCGGCCGGCATCAACATCGAAAGTGTCAATGCCACCGCCAGCGCGGCGATGGAGCGGGTGCGCAGCATTCTGGAATGCGTAGTGAACGATGGCGATTAGAAACGTATTGCGCATGGGCGATGCGCGCCTGTTGCAGCGCTCTGAGCCGGTTAGCCAGTTCGATACGCCGCAGTTGCGTGAGCTACTGACTGATATGCGCGACACTATGCAAGCACTCAACGGCGCAGGGCTGGCCGCACCGCAAATCGGCGTAGCGCTTCGCGTGGTGATATTCGGGGTGCAGCCGCTTCGACAGGCTCAGGACAGGCGTAATGCCCGTTATCCCGACGCCGAAACCGTGCCGGACACGGTACTGATCAATCCGGTCATCACCCCGCTGGACGAGGCGATGGAAGAGGGCTGGGAAGGTTGTCTGAGCGTGCCCGGACTGCGCGGCCTGGTGCCGCGCCATGCGCATATCCGTTATCATGGCCGGGACGAATATGGCGCGTTGATAGATCGCAGCGTGAGTGGATTTCATGCCCGTGTGGTGCAGCACGAGTGCGATCATCTCGACGGGATACTGTATCCGATGCGCATTCGGGATATGACGCAATTCGGCTATACCGTGGAATTGTTTCCTGGACAGGAATTGCAAGACGAATAATTCCATTTCCATTTCAAAGGTAAAACAATCCGCGCCCGCCGTAAATATCCTGCCGCACTAATTTTCGTTTGACAGATGTGGCGATTTTTGCCAAGCTACGCACATGTTCCGCCCCTTCAGAAAATTTGTTACAACATTACTGGCGATTTGGTTGCCGCTGTTCAGCGGCAACGCGCTGGCAGTTTCGGTTGCCATGCAGTCCCAGCGCGGCGACTGTCAGGCTGTCGTTGTGCAGCAAGGTGAGCACCATGCTGCTCCCACGCATCATGCCCAGCTTGCTGCGAATCAGGATCAATCTGCTGAGCAACGGGATCACCAAAACACTTCCTGTGAAACTTGCGGCGTTTGTCATCTTGCTTGCAGCGGATACATGGCTACCGCAGATGTCAAAGTAGCGGCAGATCAACCATCAGCCCAGTCGTTCGCACCTGCTTCAACACAGTTTCAATCCATTACCTCAGCGCCACTTGACCCACCCCCGCTCGCTCGCGTCTAACGCGGGACGAGTGTCTTTTGTTTTTACCCCCATGACGCTGCCGATGTTGTTCGGCAATATCGCTTCAGCATAAAGCCTCGTCCCAAATCGCTCGGCAGCCGCACTGCGTCTGCTTGCTGCCGGATGCAGGAGCCCGCCGCTTCGCCCTTCGATACGCTTTGCGTACCCGCTGAGCCTCCTGAGGTATCGAAGGGCGAAGCATCAGGAGGCTCAGGACAGGTTTGTCGGGCGATAGCGCATCGCGCAGCAAGCTGCGCTCCTGCAATTGCGTTGAACCGGCGCAACCGCAAAATAATCAATTTTTTTAAGGAGAAAAATCATGCAACACACTTTAACGGGCAGTTTGTTCTTTTCATTGTTAGTCAGCGCCACCGCGTTTGCCGATGGTCAACATGGACAGGGCACGAATCACGATGCGATGCAGAAAATGGATCAATCTGCGATGAAGGCGATGCAGCACGGCGACGGGCAGGCAATGCAGTTGACCGATGGCGTGGCGAAAAAGGTCGATCTGAAGAACGGCAAAGTTACTTTGCAGCATGGCGAGATTGCCAATGTCAAGATGCCC
>JANONV010000020.1:0-2797 GCA_031421015.1 Gallionella sp.
TTTTGATACTGATGGGATTTAAAATACTTCTTTTCTGAATTCGCCCAGCGCGTCTTCTTGAAAATAATTAGGCCATTTACCTTTTGCCAGCCAAGTTATTCCAATTCTATTCCAAAACGACAATAATTTTGTAGGGTGCGCTTGCGCACCCTACGTAAGCAATACCCCCCCCACGATATTGCACTATTGATGGGGAAATGGAATGACTACTGTTTCCAGCGGCAATAAAAAAGGCCAGATGTGCAAGCATCTGGCCTTTTATTGTTAAGAGTTACGGCGTGGAATGATCGGGGCTTAAGCGTAACTGCGCAAGCGTCTGGAAAACTGTTGCAACGCTTCGATGCCGCTGGCTTCGGCGCGATGGCACCAGTCTTCCAGGTCTTTTACCATCTGTTCCTTGGTCGCCGTAGAGCGTTGCCAGATTGCGACAAGATCCTGGCGCAAGGTGTAGGCGGCATTCAGCTTTTGGCTGGTTCGAATGACGATGCCTAATTTTAATTTTTCCTGTTCGTTGAGAACGGTCGCATCGACATGCAGCCAGTGCTTGACACGCTTGAGATCGACTTTCCCCAGGCCGGGCATACGCAGTCTGATCTGAGCGATTTCATCGCGATAGGTTTTTTTCAAAGACTTGGCATATTTAGCCAGCACTTCATAACGGTTGGCCATCACCGCATGCAGCGTAGCCATATCGCATACCGTTTTCGCGGTATCCAGGCGTACTTTCGGCGCGACCCGCTTGACCCTGGCCAGCCCCAGCGCGGCCAGGCTGCGTATGTACAGCCAGCCGATGTCGAATTCATACCATTTGCTGGAAAGCTTGGCGGAACCGATATAAGCGTGGTGATTGTTGTGCAGTTCTTCGCCGCCGATCAGGATGCCCCATGGCACGATGTTGGTGGAAGCATCGGCAGGCTGGAAGTTGCGATAGCCCCAGTAGTGTCCGGCGCCGTTGATGATTCCTGCCGCTGTGACAGGTATCCAGGCCATTTGCACCGCCCAGATGGTCAGCCCGATAGCCCCGAACAGCAGCAGGTCGATGGCCAGCATCAGCATGATGCCCAGCATGCTGTGCCTGGTGTATAGGTTGTGCTCCAGCCAGTCGTCCGGTGTGCCGCGACCGTATTTTTCCAGCGTTTCCCGGTTTTTGGCTTCCTTGCGATACAACTCTGCGCCTTCCAGTAGCACTTTCTTGATACCCAATATTTGCGGGCTATGCGGGTCATCGGCGGTTTCGCATTTGGCGTGGTGCTTGCGGTGGATAGATGCCCATTCCTTGGTCACTGTGCCGGTAGTCAGCCACAACCAGAAGCGGAAGAAATGGCTGGCGGCAGGGTGCAGATCCAGCGCGCGATGCGCCTGGTGGCGGTGTAAATAAATGGTCACCGACGCGATGGTAATGTGGGTGAGCGCCAGCGTGGTGAGCACATAACCCCACCAGGGTAAATCCAGTAAGCCTGTCAACATGATTCCTCCAAACTGCAATATCTGATTGCAATATTCATTCATTGTAAAAGTGACGTCATTTTACAGAAGCGCGCATGCTTCCGGTGACTAAATTCGTTCCAGTACAGCCGCAAAAAATCCATCAGTATTGTGTATATGGGGGCGAAGCTCCAGATAATCGCTGGCTTCCAGCGCGATCTTTTGTTGCTGCAATACCTCGCCGGCAGGGCGCAGCACGAAATCGGGATGAGCGGCCAGGAAGGCTTGCACGATACGCTGATTTTCTTCCGGCAGGAAGCTGCATGTCGCATACACCAGACGTCCGCCATTTTTCAGCAAGCGGCTGGCGGAGGCCAGGATGGCGGCTTGTTGAAGGGCGTATGCTTCGATGCTGCCGGGCGATTGGCGAAATTTCAGATCCGGGCTGCGGCGCAGTGTGCCCAGGCCGCTGCACGGTGCGTCCACCAGCACGCGGTCGATTTTGCCGGCCAGGCGTTTTACTTTGAGGTCGTTCTCGTGCGCGATGAGCATCGGCTGAATGTTGCTGGCGCCGGAGCGTTTCAGGCGCGGCTTGAGATTGGCGAGGCGCTTTTCGGATACGTCCATCGCGTATAAACGGCCTTGCGAGTTCATCATGGCGGACAGCATCAGCGTCTTGCCGCCCGCACCAGCGCAAAAATCAACCACCATATCGTTGCGTTTGGGGGCGAGCAGGAAACCGAGCAACTGGCTGCCTTCGTCCTGCACTTCTATCTTGCCTTCGGTGAACAGCGCGTCCTTATTCAGTGGGATCTTTTCCTTGAGGCGGATGCCGATGGGCGAGTAGGGCGTGGCGGCGGCCTCGATGTTTTTGTCGCGCAGTTGCTGCAAGATGTCTTCGCGTCTGGCGAGCAGGGTGTTGACGCGGATGTCCAGCGGCGCACCTTGCTGCATGGATTTTCCTATCGCGAAGATGTCTTCATCGGAATAGGACGCGCGCATCTTTTCCACCAGCCATTCGGGCAGTTCGGCTTGCACCGATAACGGCAGGCTCTCGACTTTCACGCCCTTCACGGTGGCGAGCCACTCCCTCTCATCGCGTTGCAACACCGTTTCGAGTTCGCGCAAGTTATAGCCGCCGAATCTGAGCAGATGGGCGAGCGCCATGCGGCGTGGCGTTGTGCTGCCGGCGCAGGCGTGTTCCAGCAGCAAGCGGTGGCGCAGCACGCCGAACACGGTCTCGGCGACCAATTCGCGCTCGTTGGAACCGATCCGTTCGTTCTTGAAAAAATAGCGCAGCGTGGTGTCGGCGGGATGCGCCAGCGGCAGGATGGCGCGCAGTGCATGGGTGACGATTTCTAAACGATATTCG
>JANONV010000021.1:0-1696 GCA_031421015.1 Gallionella sp.
GGCCGCGCTGCAGGCCATCGAGAATGGTTACCAGGCAGCCATCATGGCGCCGACCGAAATCCTTGCCGAGCAGCATTACCAGAAACTCTCCGGCTGGCTGGCCCCGCTGGGTGTCTCGATGGCGTGGCTATCCGGCAGCCAGAAAAAGAAGCAACGTCAAGCTGCGCTCGACGCCATTGCTGACGGCAGCGCCATGCTTGCCATCGGCACCCATGCGCTGTTTCAGGAACAGGTGGAATTCAACCAACTGGGGCTTGCCATCATCGACGAGCAACACCGCTTTGGTGTACACCAGCGGCTGGCGCTGCGTGTGAAAGGCGCTAAAACCGGCGCTAAAACGGTAACTACGCCGCACCAGTTGATGATGAGTGCAACGCCGATTCCGCGCACACTGTCGATGAGTTATTACGCCGATCTGGATGTGTCGGTAATAGATGAATTACCGCCGGGTAGAACCCAGGTGGTGACCAAACTGGTTGCAGATATTCGCCGCGACGAAGTGATTATGCGTGTCCGCGAATCGTGCCACGCCGGAAGACAGACCTACTGGGTGTGTCCGCTGATTGAAGAATCCGAGGCCTTGCAGCTCAAGACCGCTTTGGAGACTTACGAAACTCTGACACTGACTTTCCCGAATTTTAAAATCGGCCTGGTGCATGGGCGGCTCCCGCCGCAGGAAAAATCGGCGGTGATGGAAGCGTTCAAGCAAGGGGCAATTCAATTATTGGTTGCGACCACGGTAATCGAGGTGGGCGTGGATGTGCCCAATGCTTCGCTGATGGTGATCGAGCACGCCGAGCGCATGGGGCTATCGCAGTTACATCAGTTGCGGGGTCGCGTCGGACGCGGCGCGGAAGCCAGCGCGTGCATCCTGCTGTACCAGAAACCGCTGTCGGCAACCGCGCGCGAACGGCTTAGAATCATTTTTGAGCATACCGACGGTTTCGAGATCGCGCGCCAGGATTTGCGCCTGCGCGGCCCCGGTGAGTTTCTCGGCGCGCGCCAGAGCGGGGTACCCATGTTACGTTTCGCCGATCTGGAGCAGGACGCGGATTTGCTCTCCGCCGCTCGTATCGCTGCCGAGGAAATGTTGCGTAACCATCCGGCATCGGCGCAGAGCCATCTGCAGCGCTGGCTGGGGGAGAAGAGCGAATACCTGCGGGTATAAAGGTTGCAAACGAAGAAGCGGCTTGTCACTTGTTTGAAAATGATGCGTCGCACCATACCAGAATCGGGGGTGGATTCCGTGCGTTATCGACGTTGCTGACGAGTTTGATAGTCCGTATCCTTACCGTCATGGGGTTATTGCCGTCACGGCTGCATCTAGAAATGATAAAGCCCGACGGGTTTCCCCGCCGGGCGGATACAGAATCTTTCGATTCTTTATTGTAGCAACGGCTCTCACCCCGGATGAACTACTACAACGGTTCCATTATCACGGAGAATGCAATGACAAGCAAGCAAGAAAATCTCGGCGCACTGACTTTCGGATTGGACATTGGCATTGCTTCCGTTGGCTGGGCAGTATTGGGTGAAAACCGCATCATCGACCTCGGTGTGCGATGTTTCGACAAAGCTGAAACCGCCAAAGAGGGCGAATCGCTCAACCTTGCCAGACGCTCCGCGCGTCTGTTGCGTCGTCGTTTGCGGCGTAGAGCATGGCGGCTCACCAAGTTGGCGCGGTTGCTCAAACGCG
>JANONV010000022.1:0-6290 GCA_031421015.1 Gallionella sp.
CAGGATGTAAACCCAAAACATTTCGTTTGTCCTTTTAGCGTATCCGCATGTCCTTCGACAAGCTCAGGACGAACGGGTTTTTAGCTGATTGTTCTTGCTGTACATCTTGCACTAGTCGAAGGGTTACACACTATGAATCACATAGAGCCAAGAAAAGTCGGCCCCGGTTTGCCGCCCCTGCGGGGTACTCTGCGTTGCTCGACTGGTCAGGCGGCTGCGGAACTCGCGCTACGCGCTCAGACAGTCCTCACCGAAACCTCCTGACCAGCCTGCGCTACTCGGCGGCGCACAGGGGAAAGAAAAGCAAAAACCCAAAACCATTAATTCGTAGGGTGGGCAACTTGTTGCCCACCCTACAAATTAGCTAAGGTGTGTTTTAGTCTTTCCGTCCGAATTGCCCTTTAGAGCCGAGAGTTCATTTTGGAGAAGCTCATCAAGTGGTCTCTGAACCCGCCTATACCAAAGAATGAAGCCGTTGTATGCCATCAAAGCCCCAACGGCAATGAATAGAATGTTCCAATTAAATATTCTTTTGGAACGCTCGTTAAGCTTCTCAAGCCGCTTCATGCTTGTATTGACCTTAACCATCTCAATTCCTTGCTCACCAATCAGATCTTGCACCTGACGATGAAGCGCCTTGATTTCGGTTTCGGAGTAGCGAACCTCCAATTTACCAACAGCCTTCTTTTTGCCTGTCTGTTCTGCAATCGAGTTATCAATAATTTCTTTGAGTTGACCCAACTTGATCTTCAGTGCCTCATATCGAGCTTTTGAAATATTTTGAACCTCTTCGACATTAATAATTGTGTCGCCTACTTCCGCAACTCTGGTTTCAGTAAAGTAGATTGATAGAATGACAATAACAGTTCCGACGAGCGCAAGAAATTTATAAAGATTGTCAGTTGGGAAATACCATGCGTGCCTCTCAAGGTGATAACAAATAACCGAAAGCAAAGGGGTCAGATTCGGAATGTTTTTCGAGCACGATCACGCCGCAATCTCATCCATCAACTCAGGATGTTTATCCAGCAAACGAAACAGGTTGACCACGGCGGCGACCGGTTTGGCCTTGCCGTTCTCGTAGCGCGAAAAGGCATTGACCCCGCCCCCGGCGATCTCGGCGGCACGGCGCTGCGACAGTCCAAGTTTCTTGCGGATGCGCGCCAGCTCCGCCGCTTCTTCCACAGCCACTTTCAAACGCAGCTTTTCCAGCGCTTGGCCGTAGCGTTCGCCTTCTTTGCCCGCGAATTCGATTTCGCCGCAAGCGGGACAATGCCAGCCATCCAGCGCACGCACGGTTGTTTGATGCCCGCGATATGCAATCACCGCATCTTTTTTGCGGCGAACCATGTCCGCTTGTTCGCAATTCAGGCACAGATGCCCCAGGTCATTTCTCCTTAGAACTGGATCACAACGATCCGTTTTCGCGCAACGTCACTTTGATGCAGGCCGTCAATTTGTATTTCAACCTGGCGGTGCTGCTCAGGATGCGTTTCCACGTAGCCTCGACCCAAAGCCGACCTTCGACTTCCCCTAAGCAGACAACTTGGGGTTGTCTGCAAAAGCCGGCGCGATTCAGGTAGGCCATTTTCAGCGCGTCAGAATGTAATTGCCGGCACAGACACGTTAGGCTGTAATGTAATTGCCGTCACAGGCACGTTAGGCTGTATAGTTCGAGTAGTACTTGTTACTGTGGCAGTGATGGGGGACAGAATAAAGTTCGTGCTGGTCGGCAGCGCACTTACCAGTGTGTCAACCGGTTCTTGTATAGCGTTATCGGCTACCACACTATCACGCACCCCCTCTTCCTTTTTGTCACTCTTGGCCTGCGGAGTCGGGGCCGGCGCTACCGTGAAGATGTTGAGATTAAGCGGCTGCAGTTGCGGCATTTGATCGGTCGCACCGGCGAAACCCATCTGGTTGGGCAAAATGAAAATAGTGCCTTTGCCGGTAGTCATGGTGGTTTCGCCCAGATTCACCTTGTTATAGGTGCCGGTGGGCGCCACTGCGGACAGCGGGCTGCCCGGCGTGACCACAAAGGTTTCGTGGTCGGTGCCGCGGATGCCGAGGGTCGCAGTCGGCGTGGTGATGCGGTAATTGGGTTTATTGATCTGACCAATCAAGCCGGTGATGGCACGAAAGCCGCCTTTAAACAACGAAAAAAAACTTTTTTCGGTGCCGTCTTGTTGTCCATTGAATTTGAAACTGTCGAATTTGAGTTTGGTATCCGGGCGCACAGCGATGAAGCCACCATCCTGCATCCTGATTTGCGCTGAGGCGGCTGGCGCAGTTGTCACGGTATCGCCTTCGTTAACCGCATCGCCTTTCCGCATCGGAAGTGTCTTTCCAGACTCGGTAGTCAGATGGGCCGCGCCATACACAAACTGTACATGTCCCGCGACTGCGGCATAAACACTGCCGCAATTACCCGCCAGCGCCAGCGTAGCAGTCAGGTAGAGTAACGCTTTGCTTAAGTTTTTCATGTCGCACCTCACTCAAGTTTACTTATTTGAAATCGCGCCGTAGCGCTACCGAAACATCGGCGCGTTTGTAGCTATAAATGACAATATTCGAGTTGTTGCGCGCATAAGTCAGTTGTGGGCGCAGCGACCACAATTTATCCCAATGCCAATTCGCTCCCAGCGTCAGGTCGTATAGGCTATCAGTGCGTTGCAGAAGAAAGTACGGATTGGTTTTGCTGTAATCGCCGACTTGCCCACCTGCGCTAGCGAACAGCATCGTTCTGTCGCTGTAGGCGGCTTGACCGCCGACGCGCAATCCGCTGAAACGTTTGGCGCCATCGTTTCGCCCGCCAGTGGGATTCTCCAATGTAATAATTGAGACATCTTTTTCCGTGCCGTAATACAGGCTGCCGGACAGCGTCGACTTGCCGCCTGCCAGCACATGCAGCCAGCCAGCCCCCATCGCCTGCTGATTAAAATCATTCACCTGCATGGCATCTTGGGCAAAGCGATATTGCAGATACTGGCCAACCAAATTCAATTGATTGCTTGAGCTGAGCAGATGCGTCCATTCCGCATTGAAACCGGCGGTATTGCGATTGCGCGAGCTACCCAGGGTGTAAGCCCCACCCAGCAAACCCGCGCGGAACCGGTTTGCTTCCTTGCCAAACATCAGGCCAGCGTGTCCGCTCAAACCGAGTGAATCAAAACTTGTTTGCGTGTCGTAGCCGCGCAGGCGCAGATCTGCGCCCGCATATAATTTCCAGTTGCTATTCAGGCGGTGAATAACTTTGCTGCCCGCAGCCACTCCATAGTAATTGTCGGCCGTTTTCAAGCTGGTCGGATCAAGGGTGGCGACAATATTGCCAAAAGCAGGCAAACTGACTTGTGATTGGTCGGTAGCGTTATTGACGTTGTTATCACGCCCAACCGTACCCTCAACATAGCCGCTGATGCGCGTCCGGTTTGCGGGATCCTGCGCAGCAATCGCATCCAGATATTTCCGGATGGTGGCACGCGCCGCTGCAGAAGGATTTTGTTTCAGGATCGTTTCGAATTCGGTCTTGGCGCGCAACAGATCGCCCAGTTGATAATAGGCTCGCGCCATGTCCAGACGCGCACCGGCAAAATCCGGATTTACCGCCAGCACCCGCTCGAAGGCGAGCGTTGCCTTGCCCGGCTTGCCGCTGTCCAGCGCGGCAACACCCAGCAGATAATCAAAGCGCACTTCGCCGGCACGTTCGAACTCAAGCGGCTCCAACAGGGTATAGGCATCGGCGGATTTGCCTCTTTTGATCAGGTCATCAGCATCGCGTAGCGGTTTCTCGCGTGCCTCGATATTGGCTTGCTTCCCGGCTTCAGTTTCTTGTTTCGCTTGCGCCGCACTTGCTTCAGTGCCAGTCCTCTGAGTGGCAGCTTCTCGCGCATAGACCATGTTTGACGCCAGGATCAAGCCATAGAGCATACAAGCTGCCAGTTTGGCTAATTTCATGACTTCCTCCCGGAGGTTATTTTACAACTGGCGCACATACCATGTGACCGTGCCGAACGCCAGCATGTGGCACAAACCGGCTGCCGTCAATAGGCTCATTCGTTAGCTGGTGGCAGGCAACCGAATCGTATACTGCCCCGACTTCTCGTCGCGCACTACCATCAGCAGTTTGCGTTGCTGCGCGTCTTCCACCAATTCCTTGAACGAACGATAGCCGTAATACGATTCGGCAAACCCCGGCCTGCGGCGCTGCATGGTGGTCTTGACCAGCGAGCCCCAGATTTTTTCATCCGAGCCGCGCTCGGCGATCAAGGCTTCGACGGTCTCGACGATGAAATCGAGCGCTTCCTGGCGCCGGTCGTCTTCGCTCTTCGCGGGCGACGGTTTGGCCTTGCCCGCTGCGGCTTTCACCGGCGCTTTTTTATCGGCGCGCTTTTGCTTCGCCTCCTGCGCGCGCACCAGGTCGTCATAGAAAATGAACTCGTCGCAGTTGGCGCTCAGCAGGTCCGAGGTCGAGTCCTTCACGCCTATCCCGATCACGTACTTGTTGTTCTCGCGCAACTTGGAAACCAGCGGCGAAAAATCCGAGTCGCCGCTGATGATGACGAAGGTATCCACATGGGCTTTGGTGTAGCACAGATCCAACGCATCCACCACCATGCGGATGTCGGCCGAGTTCTTGCCGGACTGGCGCACGTGCGGGATCTCGATCAGCTCGAAGGCCGCTTCGTGCATGGTCGCCTTGAACTCCTTGTAGCGATCCCAATCGCAATAGGCTTTCTTGACCACGATGCTGCCCTTGAGCAGCAGGCGTTCCAGCACTTTTTTGATGTCGAACTGCGCGTACTTGGCGTCGCGCACGCCTAATGCCACGTTCTCGAAATCGCAGAACAATGCCATGTTGGTGATCTCGGGTTGAGCTGCCATGAGTCCGCCTTTCCTTTCAGTTAATTATCCTAGAAACGAGACTATTGTAGGGTGCGTTTACGCACCAATCGGCAGTGGTGCGTAAACGCACCCTACGGTATTAGTGCCGTTATGTTACCTTGCCCGGATTCATCAGCCCCTGCGGGTCGAGCGCTTGCTTGATGTCGCGCATCAACTCCAATTCCAGCGGGTCTTTGTAGTCGCGAATGGTTACACGTTTGAGCTGCCCCAAGCCGTGTTCCGCGCTGATGCTGCCGTCGAGTTCACGCACCACCGAATACACCATTTTGTTCACCGCGTTTTCCTGCTGCGCGATGAAGGTTGTGTTTTGTCCGGCATCCGGCATCGAGACGTTGTAGTGGATATTGCCGTCGCCCATATGCCCGAACGCCACGATGCGAACACCGGGGAAAGCGTTGCGCAATGCGCGGTCGGCGCGCGCGATGAATTCCGCCACGCGGCTCGCCGGCACGGAGATGTCGTGCTTGATGCTGAAGCCCTCGCGCTTTTGCGCCTCGCTGATGTTCTTGCGCAGCTTCCACCATTTATCCGCCGCATCGGTAACGATGGTCTGCTCTCGCACATCCGCGCCAAAACTTTGCAGGGCAGCGCGCAACGCGATATCCAGCGGACTATGCGACACATCGCTGAGCTGCATGAGCAAATACCATTCGTAACGCTTTGCGAACGGCTCATCAGTGTCCGGAATATGCTTGAACACCAGATCCAGACTGCTGCGCGAAATAAGCTCAAAGCTGCTCAATGCTCCGCCGCAAGCGGCGCGGATATGCGCCAGCAGGCGTACCGCTGCATCCGGGTCGGCAATCGCCACGCAAGCGGTGGCAAAGGATTGCGGGCGCGGAAACAATTTCAGCACAGCGGCGGTGATGATGCCCAGCGTGCCTTCCGCGCCGACGAACAGATGTTTAAGATCATAGCCGGTGTTGTCTTTGCGCAAACTGCGCAAGCCGTTCCACACCCGCCCGTCCGGCAGCACCACTTCCAGACCCAGCACCAGGTCGCGCATGTTGCCGTAACGCAACACGCCGATGCCGCCCGCGTTGGTGGAAAGATTGCCGCCGATTTCGCAATGTTTTGCTATCGCGGTCAGGCCGAGCGGAAACAGGCGGTCGTGCCGTTCCGCCGCCTCATGCACGCTGGCCAGCGTGCAGCCTGCCTCGACGGTCATGGTGTAGTTGACGGGATCAACCTCAACAATGCGATTCATGCGCGACAGGCTCAACACGATCTGCTCGCCTTGCGGCAACGGCACGCTCGCCCCGCACAAACTGGTATTGCCGCCCTGCGGAACGATGGCGATCCGATTCGCGGCGCACAGCTTCACGATTTCCGCGACTTGCTGCGTATTCGCCGGAAACACCACCGCCACAGCGACGCCGGAATAGCGG
>JANONV010000023.1:0-4778 GCA_031421015.1 Gallionella sp.
CTCGGCCGAGCATCTGCTGCAATTCGCGCTGATGGGTTCCACGCTGGTCACCGCTTTGGAGCATAAGCCTAATCCTACTGTTGGCCTGCTGAACATCGGCAGCGAAGACATCAAGGGCAACGAGGTGGTCAAGCAGGCCACCGAATTGCTGCGCGCCAGCGACCTTAATTTCTACGGCAACGTGGAAGGTACCGATATTTTCAAGGGCACCACCGATGTGGTGGTGTGCGACGGATTCGTCGGCAACGTCGCGCTGAAATCAGCAGAGGGCGTGGCGCAGATGATGGGCGAATTTTTGCGCGAAGAATTTGGCCGGAATGTTTTCACCAAGCTGGCCGCGCTGGTGGCGATGCCGGTGCTCAACGCTTTCAAGCACAGGCTGGATCATCGGCGTTACAACGGTGCGAGCCTGCTCGGTTTGAAGGGTATAGTGGTAAAGAGCCACGGCTCGGCGGATGTGTTCGCGTTTCGCTGCGCCATCGAGCGCGCGGCGGAAGAAGCGCGCGGCGGGATGTTGCAGCACATCAGCCAGCATATCGAGAAGTGGCACCACCAACGCCAAAGCGCGGCGCAAGGGGTTTCCTGATGTATTCAAAAATCATTGGCACCGGCAGTTATTTGCCAAGCAAGGTGTTGACCAATTTCGATCTGGAAAAAATCGTCGAAACCTCGCACGACTGGATCGTGTCGCGCAGCGGCATCCATGAGCGGCATATCGCAGCAGATAACGAGCTGACCAGCGATCTCGCCTTGCAAGCCAGTCTCAGGGCCATTGAAGCAGCGGGTATCAGCGCTGAGGAGATCGACCTGGTGATCGTCGCAACCACTACACCCGATCATATCTTCCCCAGCACCGCCTGCATCCTGCAAGACAAACTCGGCATCAGAAATCGCGGCGCGGCATTCGACATGCAGGCGGTGTGCGGCGGCTTCGTCTATGCGATGAACACCGCCGATCTGTACATACGCGGCGGGCAAGCCAGGACCGTGCTGGTGGTCGGCGCAGAAGTGTTGTCGCGCATCCTGGACTGGAGCGATCGCAGCACTTGCGTATTGTTCGGCGACGGCGCAGGCGCGGTGGTTTTGCAAGCCAGCGAGACGCCCGGCATCATCGCCAGCAAGCTGCACGCCGATGGCCGCCATCGTGGCATGTTGAAAGCCGACGGCAATGTTCGCAACGGCGAAGTGCAAGGCGACCCATTCATCAAGATGGATGGCCAGGCTGTTTTTAAGTTTGCCGTCAAGGTGTTGAGCGAAGTTGTTGAGGAAGTGCTGGAACAAAGTAAGCTGCAAAGCTCCGACATCGCCTGGCTGGTTCCTCATCAGGCCAACATCCGCATCATGGAAGCCACCGCCAAAAAGCTCGGCTTGAGCATGGATAACGTGATCGTTACCGTCGCCACTCATGGCAACACCTCGGCGGCCTCGATTCCGTTGGCGCTGGATACAGCGGTGCGCGACGGGCGCATCAAGGCCGGGCAGAATATTTTGCTGGAAGCGGTGGGCGGCGGGTTCACCTGGGGCGCGGTATTGATACGCTGGTAACAACGTAGCTTGGGTTAGCGGCTTTTTCGCGTAACCCAACAGCCTTTTAAATGATGTTGGGTTACGCGGTGAAACTGCTAACCCAACCTAACGACTGCTTTAAACATGACAAAATTCGCTTTCGTATTTCCCGGCCAGGGTTCGCAGTCGCGCGGCATGATGAGCGGCTACGCCGATTTCCCGGTGGTGCGCAACGCCTTCGCCGAAGCCTCGGATGTGTTGAAGCAGGACTTGTGGAAACTGGTCGAGGAAGGCAGCGATGCCGATTTGAACGCCACGGTGAACACGCAGCCCATCATGCTCACCGCCGGCGTGGCGGTGTATCGCGCATGGCAAGGGCAGGGCGGCGCGCGCCCGGCAATGATGGCGGGGCACAGCCTGGGCGAATACGCCGCGCTGGTCGCTGCGGGGGCGTTAAGTTTTGCCGATGCGTTGCCGCTGGTGCGCTACCGTGCGCAATGCATGCAGCAGGCCGTGCCGGAAGGCGTGGGCGGTATCGCCGCGATACTCGGCCTGGATGACGATGCGGTGCGCGCGGTGTGTGCCGAGGGCGCGCAAGGCGAAGTGCTGGAAGCGGTGAATTTCAATTCGCCCGGCCAGGTGGTGATTGCGGGAAATCGCGCGGCAGTCGAGCGCGGCATGGAGCTGGCCAAGGCCATGGGCGCCAAGCGCGCCATCATGCTGCCGATGAGCGTGCCGTCGCATTGCAGTCTGTTGAAAGGCGCGGCGGAACAGTTGCGCAATTATCTGGGCGATGTCGCCATGCAGGTTCCGGCTGTTCCGGTGTTGCATAATGCCGATGTGAAAAGCTACGCAGATGGAGCGTCAATCAAGGACGCGCTGGTGCGCCAATTGTATTCGCCGGTACGCTGGGTTGAAACCGTGCTCGAATTCGGCAAGCAGGGCATCACCCACAACGTCGAATGCGCGCCGGGCAAGGTGCTGGCGGGCTTGAACAAACGCATAGACACCAACCAGCAGGCATCAGCCATCAACGACGGCGCAGCTTTGAAGCTGGCTTTGGCTACGCTCGCTTAGGGAGACCCGGCATGACACTACAAGGACAAATCGCATTAGTGACCGGTGCCAGCCGAGGCATCGGCCAGGCCATCGCGCTGGAACTCGGCAGGCAGGGCGCGACGGTGATCGGCACGGCCACCAGCGACAAAGGCGCGCAAGCGATCAGCGCATACCTTGATGCGGCGGGCAGCAAAGGCGCGGGCATGACGTTGAACGTCAACGATGCAGCGCAAACCGAACAAGTGCTGGGCGAACTGCGCAAGCAATTCGGCGAAATCTCGATCCTGGTGAACAACGCCGGCATCACCCGCGACAACCTGCTGGCGCGCATGACCGACGAAGAGTGGGACGAGGTGCTGGCGACCAATCTCAAATCGGTGTTCCGTCTCAGCCGCGCCGTGCTGCGCGCGATGATGAAGGCCAGAAGCGGGCGCATCATCAGCATCGCTTCGGTGGTCGGCAGCATGGGCAACGCCGGACAGGCCAACTACGCCGCTTCCAAGGCCGGCATGATCGGTTTCAGCAAGTCTCTCGCGCAGGAAATCGGCAGCCGCAACATCACCGTGAATTGCGTCGCGCCCGGCTTCATCGACACCGACATGACCCAGAGCCTGGGCGAAGAACAACGCGCCAAACTGGTCGAACACGTGCCGCTCAAACGCCTGGGACTACCCGCCGATATCGCCGCCGCTGTGGCTTTTCTGGCCGGTCCCGGCGCGGCTTATATCACCGGTGTCACGCTGCATGTGAACGGCGGGATGTATATGGAATAACCAGGTCGCCGTAATTGGCGATACCGCATCACCTGCGGGAGGTATGCCGGCGGATACCCGCCGTTGCGTTGCGATACCCTCTCGCAGCCGGCACATACGAAGCGACCGCCCCGTTCGCCACCCAAAAACATTTTCCCCTCACCCCATAAGACGTTAGACTTACGCCATTCGATCCGGATGATTCGCCATGAGCAAGGAAATTCCCGTCACGCCGCAGTCCCACCAACACAAGCTGACGCTGGGCGAGGTGTTGCACTTGCTGGTGCGGGACGGCATGGTGTCGCCGGAGGATGCGGGAAAGCTGGCCAGGAATCGCAAGGCTGATCATTTACATCCGCTGGCAGTGATCGGCGGGCAAAATTGGCGCAACTTGTCGCCGCCGGGCAAGCCGCTCAGCGTGGAGTTCCTCACCGAGTGGTTGGCGGCATGTATCGGTATGCCATATTTCCATATCGATCCGTTGAAGATGAATTTCGGCGGCATCGCCAGTATCGTTTCCAAGTCTTACGCCGAGCGGCTCAAGATCATCCCGGTCAAGGTCGGCGACAGCGAGGTGAGCATCGCCACCGCCGAACCGTTCCTCACCGACTGGGTGGCGGAACTGGAGCGCATCCTCAATTTGAAAATCAAGCTGGTGCTGGCCAGCCCGCTTGACATCAATCGCTACCTGCCGGAAATCTACAGCCTGGCCAACTCGGTGCAACTCGCCAGCAAGGCGAAAGCGGGGCAGACTTTCGGGGTGCAGAATTTCGAGCAGTTGCTCGAACTGGGCAAGAACAAAAATCTGGATGCCAACGAACAGCATATCGTCACGCTGGTAGATTGGCTGTTCAAGTACGCTTTCGAGCAGCGTGCCAGCGACATCCATCTGGAGCCGCGTCGCGACATCGGCTTGATTCGCTTTCGTATCGATGGCGTGCTGCATCAGGTCTATCAGCTCCCCACCACCGTTACCAACGCCATTACCAACCGCATCAAGCTGTTGGGGCGTATGGACATGGTGGAAAAACGCAGGCCGCAAGATGGGCGTATCAAGACGGTCAGCGATGGTGGCGAGGAGATCGAATTGCGTCTTTCCACCATGCCGACAGCCTTTGGCGAAAAGCTGGTGATGCGGATTTTCGATCCTGAAATACTGGTAAAGAATTTCACCGACCTCGGATTTTCGCGCGAACAAACTGCGCTGTGGAGTAATTGGACGCACCAGCCTAACGGCATCATTCTGGTGACCGGTCCGACCGGCTCCGGCAAAACCACCACGCTGTATTCCACGCTGAAGCAGCTCGCCACACCGGAAGTGAATGTCTGCACGGTGGAAGACCCGATCGAAATGATAGAACCGGCATTCAATCAGATGCAGGTGCAGCATAACATCGGACTGAATTTCGCCGACGGCGTGCGAACGCTATTGAGGCAAGATCCGGACATCATCATGGTGGG
>JANONV010000024.1:0-5240 GCA_031421015.1 Gallionella sp.
GGGCGCAACGCTGCAAGGCCGGGTGCTGATTATTGATGACGTCATTTCAGCGGGTACCTCGGTCAGAGAATCCGTAGAACTGATACGCTTGGCCGGTGCCCAGCCGTGCGGCGTGGTAATCGCGCTGGATCGCCAGGAACGCGGGCAGGGCGAACTTTCCGCCGCACAGGAAGTGCGCGGCAATTATGGCATTCCGGTGCTGACTATCGCGACGCTGGACGACTTGCTCGCGTATTTGCAAGGCGAGGCTGATATGGTGCAGAATCTATCTGCCGTAAAGTCTTATCGTGATCGCTATGGGGTAAAAAATGACTAAGTCCAAACTGCTGGCCGCACTGATCGCCGGACTCGCCTTCAGCCTGCCGGTTGCGGCGAAGCTGTATAAATGGGTGGATGACAATGGCACTACGCACTACGGCGAAACCGTCCCGCCGGAACATGCCGACAAAAATCGCGCCGAGATGAACAAGGCAGGTCGCGTCATCAAGAATGAGGGGCCGCTGACGCCCGAAGAACGCCGCGCCAAAGAACAGGCGGACGCCAAAAAACTCGATGATGAAAAGGCCGCGCTCGAACAAAAACGACGCGACCAGACCATTACCAACACCTACAGCAACGCCAAAGAAGTTGACCTGGCGCGCAGCCGCAGCCTGCAACAGGTGGATGCCCGCATCGACAGCATGGAATCCCAACTCAAGACGGCGGGCAACAATTTGCTCGGGTTGCAGAACGAAGCCGGCGGCTACACCAAGGCAAACAAGCCTATCCATGCCTCCTTGCAGGAAGATTTACAGGAATCGCAGACACGGCTGGACAAGCTGCAACAGACTTTGGAACAACTTAAAACAGAAAGAGCATCGGTCAATGCGCGCTACGATGCCGACAAGGTGCGTTACCTGGAGTTGACCGGGAAACACTGATCGAATATCAATAAGGGCAATAACTCGCAAAAACACGGAACAAATTGAAACTGCAAAGACGTAGGGTGCGTTTACGCACCAGTTGCTGATGGTGCGTAAACGCACCCTACGAGATTATTGTTGTTTGTAACAAAAATTGGAATTGGGCGAAATGACGTTCGCGTAAACGCCGGAACCCCGCTATGAGCTGGCGGGCGATGAGCTGCCAGCACATAACTCACGCGCCCGTCAGCTTGACCAGCGCCTCGCGGTATTTGTCAGCGGTTTTTTGCAGCACCTCCTGCGGGATATGCGGCGCGGGAGCGCGCTTGTTCCAGCCGGACGCTTCCAGCCAGTCGCGCACGAATTGCTTGTCGAAACTGGGCGGATTGCTGCCGACGCGGTATTCGTCGGCAGGCCAGAAACGCGAGGAATCCGGCGTGAGCGCCTCGTCGATCAGGTACAGCTTGCCCGCTTCATCCACGCCGAATTCAAACTTGGTGTCGGCGATGATGATGCCCCTGGTCGCCGCATAGCCGGACGCTTCGATGTAAAGTTGCAGTGTCGCATCACGCACTTCGACGGCGCGCGCCTCGCCAAGCAATTCGACCGCCTGCGCAAACGAAATGTTTTCGTCGTGCTCGCCCGCCGCAGCCTTGGTGGATGGCGTGAACAACGGCTCGGACAGTTTTTGCGCCTCGCGCAAACCACCCGGCAATTTGATTCCGCAGACTGCCCCGGTGTTCTGATAATCCTTCCAGCCGGAACCGACCAGATAACCGCGCACGATGGCTTCTATCGGCAACGGCTTGAGCTTTTTCACCACGAACGCGCGCCCGCGCACCTGCGCCCGCTCGGCTTCGGTCTCGACCACCGATTCCGGCGCGATGCCGGTCAGGTGATTGGATATCACGTGGGAAAGTTTTTTAAACCAGAAATTCGATACCGTGGTGAGCACTTCGCCCTTGCCCGGAACCGGGTCGGGCAACACCACATCGAATGCGGACAATCGATCCGTCTGCACTACCAGCAGCTTGTCGTCACCCACCGCATAAATGTCGCGCACCTTGCCGCGATGCAAAAAGGGCAGGCTGTTGATGTCCGATTGCAGCAGAGCCGAACTCATGGTTTTACCCCGATCACGTCAGCGATTTCCTGCTGCAGATTCCCGGCAGTTAGCGGCGCATGCAAAATTTTCACCGGAATGCCGCTGGCGTCGAACAACACCAGCCTCACCCGTTCAGCGTTATTGGCAGCCATAAATGCGCGCCCTTTCGGAGTGTCATAGTCGGTCAGCAGAAACTCGACCCGTCCGGCATACTGATCGCGTATGTCATCCATGACGTGCTGCAGCTCGTAACTGTCCACCGCATTCTTGTCGCGTATCAGCACGACAGCCGCCTGACCCTTGCCGATGCGCGACAAGTCGTCGCTGTAACCGCGCGGCAAATTCATCACAGCGGCTGCGGCGAACAGCAACAACAGACCGCCCACGATCCATTTGATTTTCCCCGCGCGCTTCGATGCGGTAGCGGCTTCAGTCTTTTGTTCAGATTCACTCATGTTCTCTCCAACACTGTGGTTATTCTAATTTTCTGATGGAAGCGCTACGTGCAGTCACCGTAGGGTGGGCTGCGCCCATTTGGTTGTGGTTTTTACACCAACGCAGACAAAGTAGTTGCCGCAATCGCCTCCGCCTGTTTCTTCCGGAATGTCTGCAAGCGTTGCGCAACATCGGCGTCGTTGAGCGCCAGCATCGCCACCGCGAATAATCCGGCATTGGCGGCGCCCGCTTCGCCGATCGCGAACGTCGCCACCGGTATGCCCCTGGGCATTTGCACGATGGACAGCAACGAGTCCAGGCCCTGCAAATGTTTCGACGGCAGCGGCACGCCCAGCACCGGCAGCGTGGTCTTGGCGGCGATCACCCCGGCCAGATGCGCCGCGCCGCCGGCTCCGGCGATAAAGCAGCGCGCGCCCTGCTCACTGGCTTCCTTGATGTAGTCGAACAGCAGATCGGGCGAGCGATGCGCGGAAATCACGCGCGCATCGTAGGCCACGCCGAAATCCTTCAACTGCTGCGCGGCCTGCTGCATGATCTCCCAATCATTGGCGCTGTCCATTACTATCGAAACAAACGGCTTGCTCATCAAAACCTCTGATAATTCCAATATTCGTTAAACCCGGATGTCCATTAACCACAAACCCCTCCCAACCTCCCCTTATCAGGGGAGGAGCGGGTTCGGTTCTCTCCCTGACAAGGGGGAGCTAGAGGGGGTTTGGGCTTTGGCTGAAACCCTAATCCCTCCCAGCCTCCCCCCTTCGACAGGCTCAGGACAGGCTTGTCAGGGGAGGAGCGATGCAGTCCATACTCATTTTTAGCAAATGGATAATCTCGAATCAAACCTCTTTGTGATAACGCACGATGCGCTCGACTTCGTTCTTCGAGCCGAGGATCACCGGCACGCGCTGATGCAGGCCGGTGGGCTTGATGTCCAGGATGCGCTCGTATCCGGTAGAACACACGCCGCCCGCCTGCTCGACGATAAAAGACATCGGGTTGGCTTCATACAGCAACCGTAGCTTGCCAGCCTTGCTGGGATCCTTGTCGTCCTTGGGGTACATGAACACGCCGCCGCGTATCAGGATGCGGTGCACCTCGGCCACCATCGAGGCGATCCAGCGCATGTTGAAATTTTTCCCGCGCGGCCCGGTCTTGCCCGCGATGCATTCATCCACATAACGCTGCACCGGCTTTTCCCAGTGACGCTCGTTCGACGCGTTGATGGCAAACTCCAGCGTATCCGCCGGAACAGTCATGTTCGGATGGGTCAGCATGAATTCGCCGATGTCGCCGTCCAGCGTAAAGCCGTTCACGCCGTGACCGGTGGTGATCACCAGCATGGTTGACGGGCCGTACAGCGCGTAACCGGCGCAAACTTGCGTGGTGCCGGGTTGCAAAAAGTCCGCCGCGGCCGGGTGCTCCACGCCCTTGGGTGCGCGCAGAATCGAAAAAATCGTGCCGACGGAAATGTTCACATCAATGTTGGAAGACCCGTCCAGCGGATCGAACACCAGCAGATATTTGCCCTTGGGATATTTGGCCGGAATGGGATAAACGTCATCCATTTCCTCGGAAGCCATTGCCGCCAGGTGGCCGCCCCATTCGGTGGATTTGATAAAAATCTCGTTGGTGATGATGTCCAGCTTTTTCTGCGTCTCGCCCTGCACGTTCTCGCTGCCCGCGCTGCCCAGCACGCCGATCAGCGCGCCCTTGTTGACGTCATGCGCGATCTGCTTGCAAGCCATAATGATGTCGCTGATCAGGCCGGTGAAATCCCCGCTTGCCTTTCCCGGGATCGCGCGCTGTTCTTCGATGATGAATTGGACCAGACTCTTGCTCATGCTTTGATTTCCTCACGTTATAAATTGACAGCGCGCGATTTTACCGCTTTTCCGCATTGCCCTCCACGGCTATTTAAGGACTGAGGACTGAGGCGCGAGGACTGAGTTGCAAGCGGTGCAGCGGTTTTACTCAGTCCTCAGTCCCAAGTGCCATGTAACACTTTAATCTTCGCAAACAAACCCCTCCAAACCTCCCCTTGTCAGGGGAGGCTTAAAGGCTTCCCCCCTGATTTGCTCCCCCCTGATAAGGGGGGTATGGGGGGGGTTGGGGGACTGAGGGGGGTTGGTTTAAGGTGTTACTGTGTACTTGTTGTCGCACTTTCGTCCTGCCGTTAGCGAAAGGTGTTGAGATTACGGAGTGTATCGCGCACGGGTCGCAAGTATTGACCTGCGATATCATTATTGATACTATCCACCAATGGGTGGAATCGAGAAAATCCTTGATCAGATGAAACGCGAGCCGGCTAATGTTCGCTTTATCGACCTGCAAAAAATCTGCGCGGCTCACTTTGGCAAGCCTCGAAATCATGGCGGCAGCCATTCGATATTCAAGACACCATGGCAAGGCGATCCGCGCGTCAACATACAGAACGACAAGGGCAAGGCAAAGGCTTATCAGATGAGGCTAGTGCCTTTGGCAATCGAACGACTGGGAGTCAAATTATGAATATCAACCATTACACCTATCGAGTTACATGGTCGCAAGAAGATGGCGAACACGTTGGCTTGTGCGCTGAATTTCCTTCTTTGTCCTGGCTTGCGCCTACACCAGAAAAGGCGCTTGCCGGTATTCGCCGCCTTGTTGGTGAAGTGGTGGCCGATATGCAGACCACAGGCGAGCCTATTCCTGATCCGCTGTCAGAAAGGCAATACAGCGGGCGCTTCATGGTTCGTGTTCCTTCGCAAGTGCATCGCGCGCTTGCTACCGAAGCCGCC
>JANONV010000025.1:0-5480 GCA_031421015.1 Gallionella sp.
AAGACGCCAAGCCCGAGCAGGACTTTTTCCCGCTGACCGTGGATTATCAGGAACGGACTTACGCTGCGGGCAAGATCCCTGGTGGTTTTTTCAAACGTGAGGGTCGCCCGAGCGAAAAGGAAATTCTGACTTCTCGACTGATTGACAGGCCGTTACGTCCTCTGTTCCCGGATAGCTTTTACAACGAAGTGCAAATTGTCGCAACGGTGATGTCGTCTGAAGAAGAGATTGATTCCGATATTCCCGCGATGATAGGCGCGTCCGCCGCGCTGGCTTTGTCCGGCATTCCTTTCGATGGCCCGATTGCCGCAGCGCGTGTGGGTTATGCCAACGGCCAATATTTGCTCAACCCAACCGCCACCGAGCTGGAGACTTCACAACTGGATCTGGTGGTTGCCGGTACCGAACGTGCGGTACAGATGGTGGAGTCTGAAGCGCAGCAGTTGTCCGAGGAGATCATGCTGGGCGCGGTGATGTTTGGTCACGAACAGATGCAAGTGGTGATTCAGGCCATCAACGAAATGGCCGATGCGGTAGGTGCCGATGCGTGGGACTGGACTGCGCCGGCCAAGGACGAGGCGTTGATCGCGCAGATCGCCGACGTTGCCGAAGCCGAGCTTGGCAAGGCCTATGAGATTCGTTCCAAGCAAGCGCGCACCGATGCGGTGGCTGCGATACGCGATAAGGTGATGGCGGCAATGACTCCGGAGGTGCTTGCCACTCAAAAGAACCACGTCAACGATTTGTTCAGCGCGCTGGAAGCCAAGCTCGTGCGCGGACAGATTCTGAGCGGCGAGCCGCGCATCGATGGGCGCGATACCCGCACCGTGCGTCCGATCACGATACGCAACGGCGTATTGCCGCGCGTCCACGGCTCGGTTTTGTTCACCCGCGGCGAAACGCAAGCCATTGTGGCGGCGACCTTAGGCAGCATGCGCGATTCGCAGAAAATCGACGCGCTGCAAGGCGAATATACCGACCGCTTCATGCTGCATTACAACTTCCCGCCGTATGCCACCGGTGAAACCGGCCGCGTCGGCACGCCCAAGCGCCGCGAGATCGGCCACGGACGCCTGGCCAAGCGCGCGCTGGTCGCGGTGTTGCCCAGCGCAGAAGATTTCGGCTACGCGATGCGCGTGGTATCGGAGATCACCGAGTCCAACGGTTCCAGCTCGATGGCCTCGGTATGCGGCGGCTGCTTGTCGCTGATGGATGCTGGTGTGCCGCTCAAGGCGCATGTGGCGGGCATCGCCATGGGTCTGATCAAGGAAGGCAACCGCTTCGCGGTGCTGACCGATATTCTCGGTGACGAGGATCACCTGGGCGACATGGACTTCAAGGTGGCCGGTTCCGAGACCGGCATCACCGCATTGCAAATGGACATCAAGATCAACGGTATCACCCGCGACATCATGCAGGCCGCGCTGACCCAGGCCAAGGAAGGCCGCTTGCATATCCTCGGCCTGATGAAACAGGCGATGCCGCAGGCGCGCATCGAGGTTTCCGAATTTGCGCCGCGCATGATCAAGATGAAGATCAATCCGGACAAGATTCGCGACGTGATCGGCAAGGGCGGGGCGGTGATCCGCGCCCTGACCGAAGAAACCGGCACCACCATAGACATTGATGACAGCGGCAACGTCACCATTTCCTGCGTGAATGGCGATGCCGGTAACCTGGCCAAGAAGCGCATCGAAGACATCGTGGCGGACGTGGAAGTCGGCAAGATCTACGAAGGCCCGGTGGTCAAGCTGCTCGACTTCGGCGCATTGGTGAACGTGTTGCCGGGCAAGGACGGCTTGCTGCACATTTCCCAGATCGCCCACGAACGCGTCAACAGCGTATCCGACCACCTCAAGGAAGGCCAGATCGTGCGCGTGAAAGTGCTGGAAGTGGACGACAAGGGACGGATGAAGCTGAGCATGAAGGTGTTGCTGGCTCCGCCGGAAGCTGCTGCCCACGCTTCCGAATAAATTATTTGGCCATATAAAAAAGCCCCGCCAAAACTGGCGGGGCTTTTTTTTATGGTAGGGGCGCGATTTACCTCGAAGAGGTTCTTGTACCCTGTGGGTATCGCGCCCTGTTACTGATGCGACAAATCAGGGCGCGATAAATCGCGCCCCTACAATTTTTACTTGGCAACCTGCCGTTCGCGTATCTCGTCCAGGGTCTTGCAGTCTATACACAGTGTGGCAGTCGGCCTTGCTTCCAGGCGATCCAAACCGATCTCGACACCGCAATTATCGCAGTAGCCATATTCACCCGCATCGATCTTGGCGATCATCTCATTGATCTTTTTAATCAATTTACGCTCGCGGTCGCGGTTGCGCAGTTCCAGACCCATGTCCGATTCCTGCGTGGCGCGGTCATTCGGGTCGGCAAATACCGTCGCTTCGTCCTGCATGGTGTGTACGGTGCGGTCGATATCCTTGCCCAGGCCAGCCTTGATGTCGTTCATGATCTGGCGGAAATGGTCGAGCTGTTTGGAGTTCATATAGGCCTCGCCCTTCCTGGCTTTGTAAGGGGCGACGGGTTTGTGTGTCTGTACCGGCATTGCACTTCTCCAATGTGATAAAAATCTTGGCGTGATAAAAATAAAGTCCGCTTTAATACCAGAAAGCGGGTTGCTAGGCAACTAAATTAACACTAAATTAACTTGTCGCCAGCAGCAGAAACAGGCTCGGATGCTTGTTAAGTTGCGGGGCAGGCTGGGATTTCCATTGCTCTATGGGGCGCGTCTGGATCTGTTCGCCGGGCAGGGTGATGTCGGTGGCGACGCACAGCAGGGTGTGCGGGCGGCAATAGGCGAGCAGCGCACCAAACAGCTTTTCATTGCGGTATGGTGTTTCGATGAACATCTGGGTTTGTTTGCGCTTTGCCGATTCGGCTTCCAGCGCCGCAATCGCCTTGTTCCTCGCGGTCTCCTCGATGGGAAGATAACCATGAAAGGCGAAGCATTGCCCATTCAGCCCGGAAGCCATCAATGCCAGCAAGATGGAGGAGGGGCCGACCAGCGGCACGACGCGGATGCCATGGCGATGCGCCAGATTGACCAAATCGGCACCCGGGTCGGCGATGCCCGGACAACCGGCTTCGGAAATGATGCCGACATCGTGCCCAGCCAGCAGCGGCGCAAGCAGTTCGGCCAGATCCTTGGCGGCGGTGTGTTCGTTGAGTGTGGCGAAGTGCAACGACTGGATAGCCTGTTCGGGTTTGAGCGCGGAAAGAAACTGCCGCGCGCTCTTGGGTTGTTCCACCACGAAATGTTTCAGCTTGCGCGCCACGGCGATGACGTGTTGCGGTAATACCTGCTCGGCGGGGGTGTCGCCCAGCGTGCAGGGGATCATATAGAGCGTGCCGGTCGTCATGCTCAGAACAGGCGCACGTTTTCGCGGCGCAGCATTTCGACCAGCAAAATCAGCGGCAGACCGATCAGCGCGTTCGGGTCGTCGCCGGTCATCCGGCTCATCAACGCGATGCCCAGCCCTTCGGACTTTGCGCTGCCGGCGCAATGATAGGGCTGTTCTTTGCGCAAATAGCCTTCGATCTCGGCGTCGCTGAGGTCGCGCAGCGTGACGAAGTTTTCCGCCACTTCGGTTTGCTCGTTGCCGGTCTTGCTGTTCAGCAGCGTCAGCGCGGTATAGAAATGGGTGGTTTTGCCGCGCATCGTCCGCAGTTGCTTGACCGCGTTGTCGTGAGTGAACGGCTTGCCGAGTTGCCGGCCATCCAGCAGGGCGACCTGGTCGGAACCGATGATCAGCGCATCTGGGTAGGCGCTGGCCGCGGCATGGGCTTTTCCCCGCGCGAGACGCACCGAGGTGGCGCGTGCGGATTCGTTCGGCCAAGGCGTTTCATCCACATTCGGTGCGACGGTCTCGAACGGGAGTTGCAGCCGCTTGAGCAGTTCGCTGCGGTATATGGAGCTGGAGGCGAGGACAAGCACAATATTCCTTGGGATTTTTGCCCTGGTATTTTTGACAGGGAGCGGCGAAAAATATATCATGCGCGCCTCATGTATGCACGGCCTTTCATCGACAGCCTGGATTTTGCCGCAAATGGCAGGGAAATTAGCGCTGAAGCGCCGGTTGCCGAACTGCCGCGTTTGCAGGATGTGCTGGAAAGTCCGCAGGGAATTCTGAGCTACACTGTGCGCGGTGGTGTGAATAAACAAGGCAGTCATTTTCTTGATGTCAGCGTGACCGGACGGTGCCGGCTGCTTTGCCAGCGTTGTCTGGAGAGCATGGATTATCCGGTGCAGCTTGATACGCGCTTGTTGCTGCGCGACCAGGTAAGTCTGGACGCGATGGATGGTAGTGTTCCGGGCGACGCGGAAGATGAGTTCGACAGTATTCTGGCAGATGTGCAGTTGGATGTGCTGAATTTGCTGGAAGACGAGATTTTGTTAAGCCTGCCTTTCGCCCCCAAGCATGAACCGGGTGCTTGTCAGGCGGCAGGTGGCGAGAACAAGCCGCTTCGACAAACGCAGGACAGGCATGGGGAGGGGCATCGTCCCTTTGCAATTTTGGACAAATTGAAGCGTAATTAAATCGGAATAGTTAGTTTTTTAGGAGTAGTCATCATGGCAGTACAACAGAATAAAAAGTCCCCTTCCAAGCGTGGCATGCACCGCGCCCACGATTTTTTGACCAATCCTGCGACGGCGATCGAGCCAACCACGGGTGAAAACCATTTGCGCCACCACATCAGCCCAAGCGGCTTTTACCGCGGCAAAAAGGTAGTCAAGACCAAGGGCGAGTAAACTATCAAGCTACGCAGCCGATCATCACGGTCGGCTGCGTTTTCTTTTTCAGCCCTGTTTTTTTACCCTGAGGATCGCTTAGTGGATGTCACATTAGCCATAGATGCGATGGGAGGCGACCACGGCACCACGGTCATTGTCCCCGCCGCAGTTGAGTATCTGCAGCGTTTCCCTGACGACACCATCGTTCTGGTGGGTATCCCCGATGCCATCGAAAGCGAATTGCGAGCCATGGGCGTGCAGGCCGGGGTGCATTTGCGCATTCATCCCGCCAGCGAAGTGGTGGGCATGGACGAATCGCCGCAGTCCGCGCTGCGCGGCAAAAAGGATTCCTCGATGCGCGTCAGCATCGATCTGGTCAAAAGCGGAGAGGCGTTGGCCTGTGTCAGCGCCGGCAATACCGGCGCGCTGATGGCGACCGCGCGTTATGTACTGAAAACCATACCGGGCATTGACCGCCCCGCAATCGCCTCATTTTTGCCGACTCGAAGCGGCCAGGTCTGTATGCTCGATCTGGGCGCCAACACCGATTGCTCGGCCGAGCATCTGCTGCAATTCGCGCTGATGGGTTCCACGCTGGTCACCGCTTTGGAGCATAAGCCTAATCCTACTGTTGGCCTGCTGAACATCGGCAGCGAAGACATCAAGGGCAACGAGGTGGTCAAGCAGGCTACCGAATTGCTGCGCGCCAGCGACCTTAATTTCTACGGCAACGTGGAAG
>JANONV010000026.1:0-1625 GCA_031421015.1 Gallionella sp.
CTGGGCTTTCAGGCCGTGGGCATCAGCGACACCGATCTATCTGCGGCGGAAAACGGTTTGCTGGAATGGCTCGCACTCGGCATGCACGGCGAGTTGGATTATATGGCAAATCACGGCACCAAACGCAGCCGTCCGGCGGAACTGCTTCCCGGCATGCTGCGCGTGATTTCGCTGCGCATGAACTATGCGCCACCTGATGCGCGCGACAGTTGGCAGGTGATGGCAGAGGGCGAGCGTGCTTTCATTTCGCGTTATGCCTTGGGTCGTGATTATCACAAAGTGTTGCGCAATCGTTTGGCAAAACTAGCCGATAAAATTCGTGGAGCGGTGGCGGAATTCGACGGGCGCGTCTTTACAGACAGCGCACCGGTGATGGAAGTGGAACTGGCGCGCAAAGCCGGCCTGGGTTGGCGCGGCAAGCACACCTTGCTGCTGTCGCGCGAACACGGCTCGTGGTTTTTTCTCGGCGAGATTTACCTGAATCTACCGCTGCCGATTGATGCCCCGCAGCAGGAACACTGCGGAACCTGCACACGTTGTATCGATGTGTGCCCGACCCAGGCGATCATCGCGCCCTATCGGCTGGATGCGCGCCGCTGCATTTCCTATATCACCATCGAAATAAAGGGCAGCATCCCGGTCGAGCTGCGCCCGCTGTTCGGCAACCGCATCTACGGCTGCGACGATTGTCAGTTGGTGTGCCCGTGGAACAGCTTTGCGCAAACCACCGTCGAGCCGGATTTCGCGGTACGGCACGGCTTGGATGATGTGTCGCTGGTGGAGTTGTTCGCATGGGACGAAGCCAAGTTCAAAACCAAACTTGCGGGCAGCGCTATCTACCGCATCGGCCATGAGCAATGGCTGCGCAACATAGCGGTGGCATTGGGTAATGCGACCAAGAGCGCCATAGTGATAGCCGCACTGGAGCTACGCTCCAGGCATGAATCAGTGCTGGTGCGTGAACACGTTGAGTGGGCGCTGCTGCGACAAGCTAATAGATGAACCTGTCACGCAATTCTTCCAGATTCAACTCGCGCAAAATTTGCTCCAGTCTCTCTTGCGCATTTTTTCTTGGCGCGTCGGTGTGGCGCGCGATGATGAGTTCGTTCTTCATCGAATGTTCCCAGCCGACCAATTCTGTCACCGTCACCTGATAGCCATGCGCTTCCAGTTGCAAGCAGCGCAGCACGTTGGTGAGGTGGCTGCCGAATTCGCGAGTGTGGATTGGATGCCGCCAGATTTCCGAGAGCGGTGTTTTGCCGAACGACTGGTTTTTGTTTTTGTTCAACACCGCCGCGACTTCGGCCTGACAGCATGGTACCAGCACGATGAATCAATCCAGTTTGTGCAGCGCGAATTTGATCGCATCGTCGGTGGCGGTGTCGCAGGCGTGCAGTGCGGTGACGACGTCTATTTGTTCTGGCAGTTGCGGCGAGGGGATGGATTCTTCCACCGACAGATTCAGAAACGACATGCGCGCAAATCCCAGCTTGGCCGCCAATTGTTGCGATTTTCTGACCAATTCCTCGCGGGTTTCGATGCCGAAAATCTGTCCCACCTCGCGCGCCTTAAGGAATAGGTCGTAAATGATGAAACCCAGATAGGATTTGCCCGCGCCGTGATCC
>JANONV010000027.1:0-6434 GCA_031421015.1 Gallionella sp.
GGAAAGCGCATTCACGCCCAAGCTCGATATCGGCAAGGGCGGCCAGTGCGTGGAAGATCCGCAGTGGATGCGCAAGAATCACACGCAGCTACTCTTGCATCAGCGCGATGAAACCGTGCACAAAGGCATACGCGACGAAAAACACAGCCTGAAGAATTGCATCGAATGCCATGCCAGTAAGCGCGATAACAGCGTGACGGGGCGTGCCGACAGTTTCTGTCAGGGCTGCCACGTTTACGCAGCAGTCAAGCTCGATTGTTTTGAATGTCACTCCAGCAAGCGTAGCCCCGCACTCGTACAGAAGGAAGCCAAATGAGCGACACCGATTTGCACCGCAGACAATTCCTGAAAACCTCGGTAGGGGCGGCTTCGATCGCTGTCGCTCCGGGAATGCTGTTGTTCGATATGGCGCACGGCAAATCCGAAGCCGTTACCAGCAAAGTACGCTGGGGAATGCTGATTGACACCGCGAATTGTGCGGACGGTTGCAACGATTGCGTGACCGCCTGCAACAAGGAAAACGGTCTATCGGGTGGTTTGAGCCCGACCGACTCGCAGTGGATACGCAAGGTCGAGCTCAAGGACCTGCGCGGCGGACGCACATTGTCGCTGCCGATGATGTGCCAGCATTGCGAAAGCCCTCCCTGTGTGGATGTTTGCCCGACCGGGGCATCCTTCAAACGCGCTGACGGCATCGTGCTGGTAGACCAGCATACCTGCATCGGTTGCCGTTACTGCATGATGGCCTGTCCGTACCAGGCGCGCTCTTTCGTGCATGAGCCGCTGCATGACCAGAAGCCCGATGTGCCGCGCGGCAAAGGTACGGTGGAAAGCTGCACGATGTGCGTGCATCGCGTGGATAAAGGCCAGCAACCCGCTTGCGCCGAAGCCTGCCCGCATACATCCATACTGTTCGGCAATCTCAACGATCCCGATAGCGAGATTTCCATAAAAAAACGCACCGTCGCATCCACTCAGGTGCGCGCCGATCTGGGATTGAATACCGGCATCCGTTACCAGGGACTTTAGATCAAATGACCGGCCGCTCTCCGATGCAATTCAAAAACCGGCTTTTTTACGCGCTGGTCGCCGCAGGCGGCTTGGTTGTGCTGACGGGTTTGTATGCGGCGCATTTGATGGATCAGCACGGCCACATCATCACCGGTATGAACAACCAGATCGTCTGGGGTGTCCCGCATGTGTTCGCCATTTTCATGATCGTCGCCGCTTCCGGCGTGCTCAATGTCGCTTCGATAGGCTCGGTGTTTGGCAAGGCCATCTACAAGGCCAGAGCCCCGCTGGCTGGCCTGCTGTCCATCGCGTTGCTGGCCGGGGGGCTGACGGTGCTGATGCTCGATCTGGGCCGGCCCGACCGCATCATCGTCGCCGCGACCCACTACAACTTCAAGTCGGTGTTCGCCTGGAATGTCTTGCTGTATTCCGGCCTGTTTGTTCTGGTGAGCATTTATCTCTGGACCATGATGGAACAGCGCATGAATCCGTGGACCAAGCCGGTCGGCTTCGTGGTATTCGCCTGGCGCATCATTCTCACCAGCGCAACCGGTCTGATTTTTGCCTTCCTGGTGGCCAGGCAGGCTTATGCCTCCGCACTGTTGCCACCCTTGTTCATCGTCATTTCCTTCGCCTGGGGACTCGCCGTGTTCCACGTCGTGCAAGCGGCTATTTACGCCTGGAACGGCAAGGTGCTCGACCCCGCGATCATGCAGCGCAAGAAAAATCTGCTCGGCATTTTCATTATCGGCGCGTTGTATCTGGTTGCGGCCTATCACTTGACCAATCTGTATTTCGCGCATCAATCGGGCTTCGAGCGTTTTATTCTGATTGATGGCGGCATCTATCCTCAGCTTTTCTGGTGGGGCTATGGCTTGATCGGCACCCTCCTGCCGCTGGTGCTGATTTTTCATCCGCGACTGGGCAAAACCAAAAGTGTGATCGCGGCTTCGCTATCGGTCATTCTGGGCGGCTTCGCACTGCTGTATGTGTTCATCGTCGGCGGGCAGGCTTATCCGCTGAACATCTTTCCGGGTTATGAAGCCAGCAGCAGCTTCCGCGATGGAGCAATCGGTCTGTATCAGCCCTCGTTGCCGGAATTTCTGCTGGGCTTCGGTGGCTTGGGTATCGCCTTTGTGATTACCACTGTCAGCGTCCGGGTGCTGAATTTCATGCCACATGACAAGCCCTACATCGCCGACTAGGAAACCTCCGATCAAGTCCGCCATGAACAGGATGCTGATTTCCGCAGCACACAAGTCCTCCGGGAAAACGATGGTCAGCATAGGCTTGTGTGCCGCATTGAGAAAACGCGGACATTCGGTTCAGCCGTTCAAAAAAGGCCCCGATTACATCGACCCGATGTGGCTCAGCCTGGCTGCCGGTGCGCAGGAATCCGGACGCGCCTGCCGCAACCTCGATCTGTACTTGATGGAACATGACGACATCGTCGCTACTTTCGCGCGCCACAGCGCGGCAGTGAATCTGGTTGAGGGTAACAAGGGGCTCTACGACGGTCTCGCGCTGGACGGCAGCAACAGCAACGCCGCACTGGCGAAACTGCTCGACCTGCCGGTGTTCCTGGTGATCGATGCGCGCGGCATGACGCGCGGCATCGCGCCGCTGATCCTCGGCTATCAGGCGTTCGACTGCGACATCAACATCGCCGGGGTGATCCTCAATAACCTCGGCGGATCGCGGCACGAAGCCAAGTTGCGCGCCGTCATCGAGCATTACACCGACGTGCCGGTGATCGGCGCGATCCATCACGATGAGCGGCTCGGCATCATCGAACGCCATCTCGGCCTGATGCCCAGCAACGAGTCCCATGCCGCTGCGGCAAAGATCAAACAGATAGCCTCCGCCATCGCGGAACAGGTCGATCTGGACAAACTGCTCGCGCTGTCGCAAAAAGAACCGCTGAACGTTCCGCACCAGGCCGAAGTAATTCCGCTGCCTTGCGGCGACAAGGTGCGCATCGGCATCGCTCGCGACCGCGCCTTCGGCTTTTATTACGCCGACGACCTCGATGCGCTGGAAGTGGCGGGGGCGGAGCTGGTGCCGTTCGACACGTTGCGCGATGCGAAATTGCCGGAAGTCGATGCGCTGTACATCGGCGGCGGTTTCCCCGAGACCTGCGCTGCCGAACTGGAAGCCAACAGCGCGCTGCGCACACAGATCAAACAGGCCATAACAAACGGCATGCCGGCCTATGCCGAATGCGGCGGGCTGATGTATCTGTCGCGCAGCATCGAGTATCGGGGGCGCACCCACCAGATGGTCGGCGCGATCCCCGGCGACGTGAAAATGCACGACAAACCCATCGGTCGCGGCTACGTGCATCTCAAGGAAGATGAAGAACATCCGTGGCCGCGTTCGCGACCTGTCCCGATACCCTCTCCTCAGTCCTCTGATGAAACCACTAGCCATTCGACTAAGCCCGCAAGCGGGGGGAGCGAAGCGAGGGGGGCGGAGCCAAGCAAACGAG
This sequence comes from Gallionella sp., assembly GCA_031421015.1. Taxonomy (GTDB): domain Bacteria; phylum Pseudomonadota; class Gammaproteobacteria; order Burkholderiales; family Gallionellaceae; genus Gallionella. The sequence continues at coordinate 3,500 of JANONV010000027.1, forward strand.
AAAATCAATCGTTAATCTTCGCGCATGAGTTCCATTATTCCAGCCTGGAGAACCTTCCGCCGGACACCCGCTTCGCTTACCATGTCGAGCGTGGCTACGGCATAGACGGGGAGCGGGACGGCCTCGTCCTGCACAATCTGCTTGCCTCTTACACGCACCTGCGCACCATCGGCAACTGCTACTGGGCCACCCGCTTCGTCGCTTTCATCCGCAGCCAACGCGAACAAAGACACTTCGAACCATCCCGTTTAAACGTGCAAATAATATGACCCGGAATCGTTATCAAGCCGCCATCGCCGCCTTCGACCAGGCCAATGCGCAAGACCCGAACCAGGAGATGGCCGATGGCAAAGAATATCCCAAGGAACTGCTCTACGCCCAGCGCATGAACGAGATGCAGGAACGCTACGTTCCCGAGGCATCGGAGGCGGTGAAACTCGCGGTGCGCGCCCAGCACATCCAGCGCTGGAAGACCCCGCGCAGCGACTATCCAATGGACAGGACCGGCTATCTGCTATGGCGCACCGGACTGTACACGTTCCACGCCGAGACTGCCGGGCGCATCATGCAGCAAGTCGGTTATGACGACGCGACGATAGCCCGCGTCAAGGCCATCCTCAGCAAAAAAGGGTTGAAGGTCAACCCGGAGACGCAGTTGATGGAAGACGTGGCAGATCTGGTGTTCCTCGAACATTACATGGCCGGATTCGCTGCGCAGCACCCGGAATATGACGAGGAAAAATGGATAAAGATCATCCATAAGACCTGGCAGAAAATGTCTCCGCGCGCGCATGAATTTGCGCTTGCAGGCAAGATCAAGTTGCCGGAAGCGCTGGTGCCGCTGATCCTGAAAGCGGTGAAAGGATAATGGATTATTTACCGATCTTTGCCGACGTCAGGGGCAAGCTGTGCCTCGTGGTCGGCGGCGGGGAAGTCGCCAAGCGCAAGGCAGGGGTGCTGCTGGAGGCGGGGGCGAGAGTGCGCGTGGTCGCGCCGCAGATCGCGCCGACATTGGCGGGGCAGCAACATGTCGAAGCCATCGTAGCGCGTTTCGAGACGCAACATCTCGATGGTGTGGCACTGGTCATCGCTGCCACCAATGACCGCAACGTCAACCGGCAAGTCTCCGAGCTGGCGCGCGCGCGCAACATCCCGGTGAACGTGGTGGACGATCCCGAATTGTGCAGCTTCATCATGCCCGCCATTCTCGACCGTTCGCCGCTGATGGTGGCGTTCTCCAGCGGCGGCGCATCCCCGGTGCTGACGCGCATGATGCGCGGCAAGCTGGAGGCCATGATCCCGCAGAACTACAGCCGCCTTGCGGCATTCGCGGAACGCTTTCGCGAACTGGTCAAGCAGCGCGTCACCAATCCGGCGAAACGCCGCATCTTCTGGGAGAACGCGCTGGAAGGCGTGGTTGCCGAAAAGGTGCTGACCGGCGATGAAAGCAGCGCGGAGACAATGCTGCAGCAGATGCTGGCGAACCAGGACAACATCCGGCGCGGCGAGGTTTATCTGGTCGGCGCGGGCCCGGGTGATCCGGATCTGCTGACCTTTCGCGCCTTGCGCCTGATGCAAAAGGCCGATGTGGTGGTTTATGACAATCTGGTATCCAAGCCGATACTCGAGATGACGCGGCGCGATGCGACGCGCATTTATGCGGGTAAAAAACGCGCTGACCACGCCATGCCGCAGGAAGAAATCAATGAGCTGCTGGTGCGCCTGGCCAAACAGGGCAAGCGGGTGTTGCGCCTCAAGGGCGGCGACCCGTTCATTTTCGGGCGCGGCGGCGAAGAGATCGAAACGCTCGCCGAACACGGCGTCCCGTTCCAGGTCGTGCCCGGCATCACCGCGGCTTCCGGCGTGTCCGCCTACGCGGGCATTCCGCTGACGCACCGCGATCATGCGCAATCCTGCATCTTCGTGACCGGACACCTGAAGGACGGCAGCATGAATCTCGATTGGGATACGCTGGCCCGCCCAAAGCAAACCATCGTGGTATATATGGGACTGCTCGGGATCGAAATGCTTTGCTCCGAACTTATCGCGCATGGTTTGCCCGCCGGCACCCCCGCCGCGATCGTGCAGCAAGGCACCACGCAGAATCAGCGCGTCGTTACCGGCACGCTTGCGACACTGCCCGGAATCACACAGCTTGAAAAATTGCATGCCCCGACTCTGATCATCGTCGGCGAAGTCGTCACGCTCAGGAAAAAATTGGCATGGTTTAACCCTGAGAAATCTGAAAGTCTGGGAAATTAATAACTGTAGGCCACCTCTAAAAATTCAAAATCCTAAGCTAGGCAAGGCGCGAAGTGGGGTAAGCAGGCAAGCCGCGTAGCGGCTGCTCGTAAAAAATTTTTAGCGCGCCGCATATGTTTGATATGTAAGCGTTAAAAATTTTTGAGCAACGCAGCATCGCGACGGAGTTTAGATTTTTAGAGGCGGCCTGTACTCAAACAACCTGTGAGGAGAAGCATGATGAGCAAATTGACACTCAAAAACATATTGTTGCCGGCGCTGTTGCTGTTCGGCATAAGCAGCGCGATGGCCGATGACGAGAAATTAAAACCCTTCGTGCTTGCCTCAAAAGAGGCGGGCTCGGTTGCCGAGAAAACCGAGCAAGCGAAAGCGGCATTGCAAGCGGCTGGTTTTACCGTGGTCGGAAATTATTCACCTTACGCCGACGCCAACATTTTGATTGTCACCAGCGAAGAGTTGAAAGCAAATGCCGCCGCTTCTGAACATGGCGGGTTTGGTGCGGTGCAAAGGGTGGCTATCGCCCAGGCAGGGGACCAGGTACAGGTGAGTTATACCAACCCGGTTTACATGGCAAACGCGTATCGCATGAAAGGCGATTTGGGCGGTGTTGCCACGGGATTGAGCGCCGCGCTGGGCAAGGTGGAACAGTTCGGTTCCAAGCATGGAATGACTG
>JANONV010000028.1:0-11571 GCA_031421015.1 Gallionella sp.
CAGCCCAGCTTCATCGGTCAGCAGAACCCCGTCACGCTGCGCCGCCAGCGCCAGCAAACGATACAACGCGCCGCTGTCGAGATAGTGATAGCCGAGTTTTGCCGCGACCTGTTGCGCCACCGTGCCCTTGCCGGATGCCGATGGCCCGTCAATCGCGATCACCGGCACGGCCTGCACCACATCGTGGAACAGCGTGAAAAAATTCGGAAAGGTCTTGGCGACACAGCGCGGATCGTTGATGCGTATCCCTTCTCCACCAAACGCGGCGAGCGAAAAGCACATCGCCATGCGGTGATCGTCGTAGGTGTCGATGCCTTCAATAGGATTGAGGATCGAGGACTGAGGACTGAGAGAAACCCCAACCCCTCCCAACCCCCCCTTGTCAGGGGGAAAGATAGGCTCCTCCCCTGACAAGGGGGGGTTGGGAGGGGTTGGGTTTTTACTCGCCCCTCGCCCCTCAGTCCTCAGTCCTGTTTGTGGCGGAGCGATGCGAATAAAATCCGCGCCCTCTTCCACCGTCGCCCCGACTTTGCGCAACTCGGTCGCCATCGCCGCGATGCGGTCGGTTTCCTTGACGCGCCAACTGGCGATGTTGCGCAGCGTGGTGGTGCCCTCGGCGAACAGTGCGACGACCGCCAGCGTCATCGCCGCATCGGGAATGTGGTTGCAGTCCAGATCGATCGCCTTGAGACGCCCTGAACGCGGCGCGCGCGCCTCCATCCAGTTCATGCCCATTTCGATCTGCGCGCCCATCAATGCCAGCGCATCGGCGAAGCGCACATCGCCCTGGATGCTGCCGCTGCCCACCCCTTCGATGCGCAGCGGCCCGCCGCCGATCGCGCCTGCGGCGAGAAAATACGAAGCCGATGACGCATCGCCTTCCACATAGATCGCGCCCGGGGACTGATAACGGCTGCCCGCCGCCACCGTGAAGCTGCGCCAGCCATCACGCTGCACGGTTACGCCAAAACGCGCCATCATCGCCAAGGTGATTTCGATATAAGGCTTCGAGATCAACTCGCCGACCACTTCCACTGTGATCTCGCGATCCAGCAGCGGCAAGGCCATCAGCAATGCGGTGAGGAATTGGCTGGACACATCGCCGCGCACGCTGATGCGGCCTACTCCAGTTAACGATGCCGGATGAATCTCCAATGGCGGAAAACCTTCGTTGTCCAGGCACTCGATGTCCGCACCGAGTTCGCGCAACGCATCCACCAGATCGCCTATCGGCCGCTCGTGCATGCGTGGCGCACCTGACAGCTTGTAGTCGCCACCGGACAACGCCAGTGCCGCCGTCAGCGGGCGAAACGCGGTCCCGGCATTGCCCAAAAACAATTCCGCCTGTTTGACCGGAAAATTTCCGCCGCAACCCTGCACCCGGAACACATGCGACTCCAGTTGCTCCACCGCTACACCCAGCGTGCGCAAGCCATCCAGCATGTGCTCGGTATCGTCCGACAACAGCACATCGCGTATCTCGGTCGTGCCCTGCGCCAAAGCCGACAGCAGCAGGATGCGATTGGAAATGCTTTTCGAGCCGGGCAGCGTGATGGTGCCGCGCGCACTGAGCAATGGAGGAAGGTCGATGAAATTTTCGGATGTCATTGCGATTGAATTGCATGGCAGATTTGCAAGTGCGGGATGATACCGGAAAGCTAAAGACTAGCGACAGGATTGCTATACATAGCGACAGAAATCGTGTCGTTGCTATGGCGAACCGGTTGCGGCCTGTTTCGCCACGCCGGACAATAGTCTGTCGGGGGCCAGGCGGCTGCCTTGCAGCAGCCCTACTCCGATGAATCCGTGCGGGCCATGCAGGCTGACCTTGCCATCCGGCAAGCCGGTGTCCAGTGCCAAGCGTTGTCCTTGCGCAAGACGCAGGACTTGCACGCTATCCAATTGCAGCCTGGGCATGTCCGGTATCAGGAATTCCAGCGGCAGAATACAAGCATCGCGCTCGGCCTCGGTCATTGCCTCCAATTGCTGCAAGTTATAACTGTCGCGCAAATCGAAATGCGCGATCGCGGTGCGGCGCAATCCGATCAGGTGCGCGCCACAGCCGAGCGCCACGCCGATGTCCTCAGCCAGTGTGCGGATGTAAGTGCCCTTGCTGCAACGCACGGTGATGTCAATTTTGTTGCCGCTGAAAGAATGCAACGTCAGATCGTGGATCACCACGCCGCGCAGTTCGCGCGCGATGGTTACACCGTTGCGGATGTATTCGTAAAGCGGCTTGCCGTGATGTTTGAGCGCGCTGTGCATGGGCGGGAGTTGTTGTATCCCGCCACGAAATTTGGCCAGCACCGCATCGACCTCGGCCTGCTCAACCTCGACCGGATGCTCCGCCGTGATCTCGCCTTCGGCATCGCCGGTGCTGGTGGTTTGCCCCAGACGCAACAAGGCGCGATAGGTTTTATCGGCATCGAGCAAGGCATTTGAAAACTTGGTGGCCTCGCCGAAACAGATCGGCAGCAGGCCGGTAGCGAGGGGGTCGAGCGTGCCGGTGTGGCCGGCTTTCTCGGCCTGGAACAGACGGCGGACTTTTTGCAGCGCGTCGTTAGAACTGAGTTCCAGCGGTTTGTCGAACAGCAGCACGCCGTCTAACGGGCGATAAGATCGCGCCATAACACCAACCCCTCCCGGCCTCCCCTTGTCAGGGGAGGAGTGGGTTTCCGTCCGGTTCGATTGAGGTGGATTGGGCTTTGTCGCTGGCCACCGCCTGATCTATCAATTGCGACAAATGACTGCCGCGCTCGACGGAGGCATCGTAGACGAAATGCAGTTGCGGCATGACGCGCAGCTTGATGCTGTGCGCCAACTGGCTGCGCAAGAAACCGCCGGCGCTTTCCAGGCCTTGTTGTGCTTCAGCGTGTTTACCGTCCAGACGGGTGAAAAAAACCTTGGCATGGGAATAATCCCTTGCGACTTCAACGCCGGTGATGGTCACCAGACGCACGCGCGGGTCGTTGATCTGGAGGCGCACCAGCTCGGCTATTTCACGCTGGATTTGCTGGGCGATGCGCTCAACTCTGGCAAAATTGGCCATGACTATTCGCTCAGAGAACAGCAACATTACCGATAGTTGTAGGGTGGATAAGCCTGTCCTGAGCAAAGCCGAAGGGCGCAGCGCATCCACCATGCGTTGGTGGATGCGCTGCGCTTGTCCACCCTACAGTCATATCGTACGCGCCAAAATTAAAGGGCACGCGCAACCTCAACGATTTCGTAGACTTCGAGCTTGTCGCCCACCTGAAGATCGTTGAAATTCTTCAGCGACAGACCGCATTCGAAGTTGGATTTCACTTCTTTCACGTCATCCTTGAAGCGTTTCAGCGAGTCCAGTTCGCCATCGTGTATCACCACGTTGTCGCGCAGCAGGCGCACCTTCGCACCGCGTTTCACGATGCCTTCCAGCACCATACAACCGGCGATGGTGCCGACCTTGGAAACGGTGAACACCTGGCGCACTTCGACCATGCCGAGGATGCTCTCGCGTTTTTCGGGCGCCAACATGCCGGACAGCGCGGCCTTGATCTCGTCCACCATCGCATAGATGATGTTGTAGTAGCGGATGTCCACGCCAGAAGATTCGGCCAGCTTGCGCGCGGTCGCATCGGCGCGGGTGTTGAAGCCGATCACGATGGCCTTGGAAGCCAATGCCAGGTTGATATCCGATTCGGAAATCGCGCCCACGCCGTTGTGGATCAGATTGACTTTGACCTCGTTGGTGGAAAGCTTTTGCAACGATTGCGCGATTGCCTCGGCAGAGCCTTGCACGTCGGATTTCACGATCAGCGACAAAATGCGCACTTCGCCTTCGGCCATTTGTTCGAACATGTTTTCCAGCTTGGCGGCCTGCTGCTTGGCGAGTTTCACGCCGCGATACTTGCCCTGGCGGAACAGCGCGATCTCGCGGGCGCGTTTTTCATCTGCCAATACCATCAGCTCTTCACCGGCAGCGGGTACTTCGGACAAGCCCTGGATCTCGACCGGAATGGACGGGCCTGCTGCATTGACCGGCTTGCCGTTCTCATCCAGCATCGCGCGAACTTTTCCGAATACCGAACCGACCAGCACCGCATCGCCGCGCTTCATGGTGCCGGACTGGATCAGCACGGTGGCGACCGGCCCCTTGCCCCTATCCAGACGCGCTTCGATCACCAATCCTTTAGCATGCGTGGTGCGCGGTGCCTTCAGCTCCAGCACCTCGGCTTGCAACAAAACGCCTTCCAGCAATTGGTCTATACCCTGCCCGGACTTGGATGAGACCTCGACGAACATCGCGTCGCCACCCCAATCTTCCGGCGTCACCCCTTCGGCGACCAGCTCTTGTTTGACTTTCTCGACATTAGCCTCGGGTTTGTCGACCTTAGTCACTGCCACTACCAGCGGCACTTTTGCAGCCCTGGCATGTGCGATGGCTTCCTTGGTCTGCGGCATCACGCCGTCATCGGCGGCCACCACCAAAATCACGATGTCGGTCGCCTTGGCGCCGCGCGCACGCATCGCGGTAAACGCTTCGTGACCCGGGGTATCGAGGAATGTAATCATGCCGCGCGGCGTATCGACGTGATACGCGCCGATGTGCTGGGTGATCCCGCCCGCTTCACCGGAAGCGACACGGGTGCGGCGTATGTAATCGAGCAGCGAGGTCTTGCCGTGATCGACGTGACCCATCACCGTGACGACCGGCGCACGCGACTCCAGCACGGCATCATGGTGCTCTTCGGGGTTAACCAGATAAGCATCGGGATCGTCCAGCTTGGCAGCTTTGGCGATATGCCCCATTTCCTCCACTACGATCATCGCAGTTTCCTGGTCGAGCACTTGATTGATGGTCACCATCGAGCCCATGTTCATCAACACTTTGATAATCTCGGAGGCCTTGATAGCCATCTTCTGCGCCAGTTCGGCAACGGTTATGGTTTCCGGAACAGCCACTTCATGCACCACCGGTTCGGTCGGCAAGGAAAATGCATGTGCGGTCTCTGCCGCTACATGTTTGGGATGCCTGTCATGGCGCGGTGCACGCACCGGGGTTGTCCAGACCCCGGTTTTCTCGCCGGGTTTGACCGGGGTGCGTTTTTTGTGTCCCTTTTCGTCCCAAGGACTGGCTTTGGTTTCGGTTTTGGATTTCTTGCCCGGTTTGATTATCTTGTCGCCCGGCTTGGGTGTCGGTTTGTGCAACGTGCCCTCGGCCAGATTGACCACCGGAGCCGGCGCAGCAGAAGTTACTTCTTCAACCTTTTTCACCTCTGCTACGGCGGGCTCAGCTTCGACTGCCGTCTTGGTCGTCTTGCGCTTGCTGCGTTCCTGCTTGACTTGCACTTCGGCTGCCTGACGCGCTGACAATTCCGCATGCAACCGCGCTTCCTCCTTACGTACAGCCAGATCCTGCTCATTCACAACCTTGGCAGCTTTGCCCTTCTTGGGCGCAGCCGCCACTTCAACGGGAGCAGCAGCTTCCGCGATGGCAGCCGGAGCCACGACGCGGCGTTTGCGCACTTCCACTTGAATGGTGCGCGCCCGACCGGAGCTGTCGGCCTTTTTGATTTCGGTGGTTTCGCGGCGGATCAGCGTAATTTTCCTGGCAGGCTTTTCGGCGCCATGCGCCTGGCGCAAATGCTCCAGCAATTTCGCCTTGTCCTTCTCGGCCAGCGGATCGGATTCTTCCTCTTTGGTAATCCCCGCCGCCTTCAACTGCTCAAGCAGCAAGGCAACCGGCAATCCCAGCTCAGTCGCAAATTGCGCTACGTTTAATTTTCCCATTACTTCCCTTTAGACAACTCTTACCAACTTATCGTAGGTTGGGTTAGGCGCGATTTTGCGCCGTAACCCAACAAACCCAATCATTTAGCCAAATGCCGGTGTTAATAACCAGGTTTGTTGGGTTACGCGATAAAGCCGCTAACCCAACCTACACTGCTAAAGCACCCCGTTAAGCAAACCAGGGTGCGCGTGCCGTCATAATCAAAGTATTGGCGCGTTCGCTATCCATACCGGACAGTTCCACCAATTCATCCACATCCAGATCCGCCAATTGTTCCTGCGTCGCGATGCCCTTGCCCGCCAGGGTGCGCGCAGTTCCCTCATCCATGCCTTCCAGCTTGAGCAGATCTTCGATGCTGTGTTCCACTTTTTCTTCACTGGCGATCGCCGCAGTCAACAACGCATTGCGCGCGCGGGTGCGCAATTCGTCCACCGTCGCTTCGTCGAACGATTCGATTTCCAGCATTTCTTCCAGCGGCACATACGCCACTTCTTCCAGCGTATTGAAGCCTTCCTGAACCAGGATGTCGGCGACTTCCTCGTCCACATCCAGTTTTTCCATGAACAGCGCGCGCGTCGTGGAAAACTCTTCGTTATGTTTTTCGCTGGACTGTTCGACCGTCATGATATTGAGCTCCCAGCCGGTCAATTCGCTGGCCAGGCGCACGTTCTGACCGCCGCGCCCGATCGATTGCGCAAGATTTTCTTCCTCTACCACCACGTCCATGCTATGCCGTTCTTCATCCACGACAATGCTGCTCACCTCGGCGGGCGCCAGCGCGTTGATGACATAAGTGGCCGGGTCTTCCGCCCAGAGAATAATGTCCACGCGTTCGCCGGCCAGCTCGTTGGTGACGCCCTGCACGCGCGAGCCGCGCATCCCCACACAAGTGCCGATCGGGTCAATGCGCGGATCGTTGGATCTCACCGCGATCTTGGCGCGCGAACCGGGGTCGCGTGCGGCGCTGACGATCTCCAGCAGATTCTCTTCGATCTCCGGCACTTCCAGCTCGAACAGCTTGACCAGCAATTCATTCGAGGTGCGCGACAAGATCACTTGCGGGCCGCGCACACTTCGATCCACTCGCAACAAATGCGCCTTGATGCGATCGCCGACGCGCAGGTTTTCCTTGGGGATCATTTGGTCGCGCGGCAACAATGCCTCGATCTTGCCGAATTCGATCAGCGCGTTGCCGCGCTCGAGCCGTTTCACCGTGCCGGAAACCAGATGCTCCTTGCGCTCCATGAAGTCGCTCAGCACCTGCTCGCGTTCGGCGTCGCGTATCTTCTGGAAAATGACCTGCTTCGCGGCCTGCGCCCCGATACGCCCGAAATCAATGGATTCCAGCGGCTCTTCGATGAATTCTCCGATCTGGATATCGGGATTGCGCTTGCGCGCTTCTTCCAGCTTGATGTGCATATCCGGCGTCTCGAAGGTTTCGTCGTCCATCACCTCCCAACAACGAAAAGATTGGTATTCGCCGGTATCGCGATCAATCTCCACGCGCACGTCAGCCTCGTCGGCAAAACGTTTTTTAGTCGCCGAGGCCAACGCCGACTCCAACGATTCGAACACGATCTCCTTGCCCACGTTCTTTTCACGCGACAGCGCATCCACCAGCAACAAAATTTCACGACTCATACTCTATCTCCGGCTAATTACTTGCGTAGGGTGCATTGCGTGCACCATGGCGCGTAGAACGCACCCTACAAAATCGGCACTAAACGCGCCTTATCCAAATTCGACAGCTCGATCGCCACCGGACTGCCATCCACATCCAGCTGCAATATCCCATCGCTCATCCCGCCTATCACGCCGACGAAATTTTTGCGTCCCGCCAGCGGCATGCGCAGCTTGAGCTGCGCCTTGTGTCCGGCGAAACGCACGAAGTCGGCCTGCTTCTTCAGCGGCCTGTCCAAGCCCGGCGACGAAACTTCGAGGCGGTCATAATCCACGTTCTCGACCAAAAACAGCCGCGTCAACTGATTGCTCACCGTCTGGCAATCCTCCACCGAGATGCCTTCCGGCTGATCGATGAACACGCGTAACATCCCGCGCCCCGATCGCTCAAAGTCCACCAACTCATAGCCTAAGCCGGTTACCGTCGTCTCGACCAACTTCACCACATCCATAAAATTGCGACCCACAAATAAAAAACGGGCTCGAAGCCCATCTACAAAACGCGGCGTATTGTAGCAAAACTCACCGCTAAAGGGAATTAGATTTAGAACTCATCTTGATAACGCACCGTGATCGGGTAGCGCCAATCCTTGCCGTAGCTGCGCTCGGTGATGCGGATGCCTACCGCGGATTGGCGGCGCTTGTATTCGCTGATGCGGATCAGATGCACCACCCGCCGCACATCCGCTTCCGCATAGCCGCGTGCGATGATCTCCGGAATGGCGAGATTTTGTTCGACATAACAGGCCATGATGGCGTCCAGCACATCGTAGGGCGGCAGGCTGTCCTGGTCGGTCTGGCCGGCGCGCAGTTCGGCGCTGGGCGGACGGGTGATGATGCGCTCGGGGATCACTTTCCCCAGCGTGTTGCGGTAACGCGCCAGGCGGTACACCAGCGTTTTGCTGACATCCTTCAATACCGCAAAACCGCCCGCCATATCGCCGTACAGCGTGGCATAGCCCACGGTCATTTCGGATTTGTTGCCGGTGGTCAACACCAGCGGACCGAGCTTGTTGGACAAGGCCATCAGCAAGGCGCCGCGGATGCGCGCTTGCAGGTTTTCTTCGGTGGCGTCCACGACGCGACCGGCGAAAGCGGTATCCAGGGCGGTCAAATAACTGCGGAACATCGCCTCGATGGGGATCTCGTCATAGCGCACGCCGAGGATCTTGACCATTTCGCGCGAGTCGTCCAGGCTGATTTGCGCGGTATACGGCGACGGCATCATCACCGCATGAATCTTGTCCGCGCCCAGCGCGTCGACGGCTATCGCCAGGGTCAATGCGGAATCAATCCCGCCGGACATTCCCAACAGCACGCCCGGGAAACGGTTCTTGGCGATGTAGTCGCGCACGCCGAGACACAATGCGCGATAGACATCGGCTTCTTCGCTTGATGCCTCAATCTTTTCCCCGACCGGCCGCAAATCATCCTGAAGTTCCAGCATCAGCAAGTTATCTTCAAAGTGCGCGCCCTGCGCGGTCAATACGCCATGCTGATCCATGGCGAACGAGCCGCCGTCAAAAATCAGCTCGTCCTGACCGCCCACCATGTTGGCGTAAACCACTGCCATGCCGGTTTCCGCGATGCGCTCGCGTATGGCGCGGTAGCGCGATTTCTGCTTGCCAATGGCGTAAGGCGATGCGTTGAGCACCAGCAGCACTTGCGCACCGGCATTGCGCGCTAACCGTGCTGCTTCAGGCTCCCAAACATCGGCGCAAATATTCAAACCGAAACGGATCCCCGCAATCTCGAATACGCATGGCTCAATGCCGTGATCGAAATAACGCTCCTCATCGAACACCGAATAATTCGGCAGCTCATGCTTGAGATAAGTCGCGGCGACTTCGCCATACCGAAGCAGCGAAGCCGCGTTGTAGCGCTTCCCGTCCCGTTCATGAGGATGCCCCACCACCACGGCGATGCCCGAGATTTTTCCGGCCAGGTCATTCAATGCCTGCGCACAGGCTTGATAAAAACCGTCACGCAACAACAAGTCTTCCGGCGGATAACCGCACAGGCCGAGTTCGGGCGCCAGCAATAATTGCGCACCCTGTTGTTTTGCCTGTTCGGCGCGCTGCAAAATCTTTGCGATATTTCCCGTCAGATCGCCTAACACACAGTTGATTTGTGCGATTGCCAGCTTCATTTTGATGTCATAATTTCATTCATTAGTCACGCAGACTAATGCAACTTGTCTGGTGTTTGATCCGGCACTTCGCCCGGGCTTGAGTCTTCCTTCATTTCTACCGCCTCGATCTTGGCGAAATGATCACTGATTTTGCGGCTGGATATTTCCACTTGTCCGGCTTCTTCATTCGCCTTGCGGATGTTATCCGCCAGCCTTTTCATGCGTTCGTCAAAGCGTTTAAAATCCACACTGAGTTTACCCAGCTCGCTTTGAATGATATGCACCTGTTCGCGCATCTGCACGTCCTTCATCACCGCGCGCGCGGTGTTCAACACCGCCATCAGCGTGGTCGGCGAGACGATCCAGACATGCTGGTGCATCGCGTATTCGACCAGGTCGGAATGGTAAGCGTGGATCTCCGCGAACACCGCTTCGGCGGGCACGAACATCACCGCGCCATCCGAGGTCTCGTTGCGGATCAGATATTTCTGGCTGATGTCTTCGATGTGTTTCTTGATGTCCAGCTTGAACTGTTTGCGCGCGGCGAGTTTGTCGGATTCGGCCAGGTCATGATCCAGCATGCGGTGATAATTTTCCAGCGGAAACTTGGCGTCCACCGGCACTTTTCCGGTCGGCGGCGGCAGGATCAACAGACAATCCACGCGATTGCCGTTGGAGAGTTTTGCCTGAAACGAGTATGCGTCCGGTGGCAGAATGTTGCGCACCAGGCCTTCCAGTTGCACCTCGCCGAACGCCCCGCGCGAACGCTTGTCGCCCAACAGTTGTTGCAGACTGACCACGTTGGTGGTGAGACCGTCGATCTTCTTTTGCGCCTCGTCTATGGTGGCGAGCCGCGTCATCACGTTGGTAAAGGTCTCGTTGGTTTTCTTGAATCCCTCATCGAGACGCTCGGCGACCTTGCCGGAGATTTGCTCCAGACGCGCATCGGTGCTCTTGGTCAGTCCCTCGATAGTCATCGCCAGCATCTCGCTGCTGCGCTTCATGGTGGACTGGATCAATTCCTGATCGGCGCGCGCGTGTTCGGCTTGACGGTCGCTCTGCTTATTCAGGCCATCGTGCAAATCGGTCAGCATGGCGCGATGTTTTTCTTCCAGTGTGCGCGCCAATACTTGCGGCTGAACAGACTGCACCCGCGCCAGCCACAGCAGGGCGATCAGTATGCATGACAGCAAAACAAGGGTGATGATTTCTAACATGGTTCAGACCATAAAAAACGCCGTGCAGTATAGCACTGCACGGCGTTGGTCTTAAGCTAACCGTTTTACAAGCGGCCTGTGCGCTTGCGTTCATTTTCCGTCAGGAAACGTTTACGGACACGAATCGATAGTGGTGTGATTTCAACCAATTCGTCATCGTCAATAAACTCCACTGCTGATTCCAGCGTCAGGCGAATCGGCGGGGTCAGGCGCACCGCTTCGTCGGTGCCGGAAGCACGCACGTTGGTCAATTGCTTGCCCTTGATCGGATTCACGATCAGATCATTGTCACGGCTGTGGATACCGATAATCATACCTTCGTACAATTTGTCGCCAGGAACAACGATCATACGACCGCGATCTTCCAGTTTCCACAAGGCATAAGCCACCGCATCTCCAGATTCGGAAGAAATCAGTACGCCATTGCGGCGGCCGGGCATGTCGGCCTTGACCGGCGCGTAATCATCGAACACGTGCGCCATAATGCCGGTGCCGCGCGTCATGGTCATGAACTCGGATTGGAAGCCGATCAAGCCGCGAGCCGGGATGCGGTATTCCAGCCGCACCCGGCCATGTCCGTCCGGCTGCATGTCCTGCAGGTCGCCGCGACGGCGACCCAGTTCTTCCATCACCGCGCCTTGATTGGTGTCCTCCACGTCCACGGTCAACACTTCGAACGGTTCGCATTTTTGCCCATCAATATCGCGATACACCACACGCGGTTTGCCGACACCCATCTCGAAGCCCTCGCGGCGCATGGTTTCCAGCAA
>JANONV010000029.1:0-13538 GCA_031421015.1 Gallionella sp.
CATCGATGCGCGGCTCGCCGCTCAGAATCTGTCCGCGCACGAGCTTGGCTTCCAGCGCGCTGAACAAATCGTTGACGTGGTTCTTTTGAGTGGCAAGCACTTCCGGAGTCATTGCCGCCATCACCTTGTCGCGTATCGCAGCCACCGCATCGGTGCGCGCCTGCTTGGATCGGATCGCATAAGCCTTGCCAAGCTCGGCTTCGGCAACGCCGGCGATCTGCGCGATCAACGCCTCGTCCTTGACCGGTGCAGTCCAATCCCAGGCCGGTGCGCCGACCGCATCTACCATCTCATTGATGGCCTGGATGACCACTTGCATCTGTTCGTGACCGAACATCACCGCGCCCAGCATGATCTCTTCGGACAACTGTTGCGCTTCGGATTCCACCATCTGCACGGCGCGCTCGGTACCGGCGACAACTAAATCCATTTGCGAAGTTTCGAGTTCAGTAGCGGTCGGATTAAGCAAATATTGACCGTTGGCATAACCCACGCGCGCGGCGGCGATCGGGCCATCGAAAGGGATGCCGGACAACGCCAGCGCGGCGGACGCGCCTATCATCGCGGGAATATCGGAATCGATCTCTTCATCGGAAGACATCACCGTTGCGACGATTTGCACTTCGTTGTAAAAACTTTCCGGAAACAACGGACGCAGCGGCCTGTCGATCAGGCGCGAGGTCAGAATTTCCTTTTCGCTGGGGCGGCCTTCGCGCTTGAAAAAACCGCCGGGGATCTTGCCCGCAGCGTAAGTCCGTTCCTGATAATCCACGGTCAGCGGGAAAAAGTCCTGCTCGGGCTTGGCGTCTTTTCTGCCGACCACGGTGACCAGCACCACGGTGTCATCCAGACTGACCATCACCGCGCCGCTGGCCTGGCGCGCGATTTCGCCGGTTTCCAGCGTGAGTTGATGATTGCCGAACGCGATTGTTTTTTTATAGTGACTCAAGATAGACCTCTCTGTGCATGGAATGGCGCGCCATCGCGCCACATGATGTGACCGGACAAAACAACACGGGTCGCCGATGCGACCCGCTGGATATAACCTAAATTATTTACTTGCGAATTTCCAGGCGTTGAATCAACGCGCGATAACCCGCATCATTCTTGCTCTTCAGGTAATCGAGCAGCTTGCGGCGGCGGCTCACCAGGCGCAGCAGGCCGCGACGGGAATGGTGATCTTTCACATTATCCTTGAAATGTTCGGTCAGATAAGTGATGCGTGCAGTGATCAAGGCCACTTGTACCTCGGGGGAACCCGTGTCGCTCTTGGCGCGTTGGAAGTCGGTCACGATTTGCGCTTTTTGCGCGGCGGTAATTGCCATTGGTTTTACACTCCTAAAAAAAGTGCGGCATTCTACCCTTTAATGGGGGTGTTGCTCAAGCCCAATCCGCGCAGACGGCCAAATCGCTGAAAGCGCGGGGGTTACTAACCGCGCCACCCCTTCACCTTTCAAGCCATCGCTTCGAACCAATCTATGCCCGCGCCTCGCCGATCACCACCACGCACACGATCAACAATCCCAGCGACAAATTCACCGCGATCAGCTTGCGTATCTTGCCCAACATTTCTCCCGCTTCTTTCCAGCGTTGGTTGGCGACGTGCAGGCTGAATGGAACGTAGCAGGCGAAGAACGCGTAGCCGTAGATCGCCATCATCGCCAATCCCAAGCCCAGCATGATGAGGATGTGCAACGCTACATTCGCGATGCCGCCATGCAGATAAATCATGTAAAGGCCGCTGACCAGGAGTGCGGCGACCGCGCCCCATACCCAGTTGAAAAAGCGGCGGAACACCGCATCCCACAGACGCAGGCGCTGCGGCGGTTCGAGTGCTGCTACGGCAGCCGGGCGCAACACCACATAGGCGAAGAACATGCCGCCCACCCAGATCAGGGCGGCAAGCAGGTGTATGAGTTTGAACAGGGTCATGATTTGAGTCCGGTCAGTTTAGAAATTCCGTTTATTGTAGGAGCGCAACTCGTTGCGCGATTAAATCGCCCGACACCCAAAGGGTGCAAGAACCTCTTCGAGGTGAATCGGGCTCCTACGATGAGGTAATACGATACCTGAAAAACCGCACTCTCATCAACGATGAGGAAATAAAAGTTCGCGCACCGGCCTGAAGCTCTTGCGATGCACCAGCGATACGCCATGTTCGCGCAACGCGGCGAGATGCGCGGGGGTGGGATAGCCTTTGTGATCGGCGAAGCCGTAGTGCGGATATTGTTGGTGCAGTTCGAGCATCAGCGCATCGCGTGCGGTTTTCGCCAGGATCGAAGCGGCGGAAATTGCGGCGACCTTGCTGTCGCCTTTCACGATCGCCTGGCTGGAAATGCCGGTCTGCGGGCAATACAGCCCATCCACCAGCACTTGCTGCGGCTGGATATGCAAAGCCAGCACGGCGCGGCGCATCGCCAGCAGCGTGGCTTGCAGGATGTTGAGGCTGTCTATTTCGCCGACTTCGGCGTAGGCCACCGCCCATGCCAGCGCGCGTTCGCGGATGACGATGGCCAATCGGTCGCGCTGGCGTTCGGAAAGTTTTTTGGAATCGGCCAAGCCTGCGATGGGATAGTCCGGATCGAGTATCACCGCTGCCGCGCTGACCGGGCCGGCCAGCGGGCCGCGCCCGGCTTCATCCACACCGCAGATGATGAGCGCCGGACTCACTCGTTTCCCGCCCTACAGAAACCTGTCCACGAAGTGGGGTAAGCAGGCATTTCGCCGCTAGGCGAAAGCTCGCAAAAACACGAAAATATAATATCAGCCGCATGTTGGTTTATTTCGTGTCTTTCGTGTTTTTCGTGGACAGATTGCTTTTTCATTTCACCCTTTCAGATACGGCAGGATGGCCGCTGCGGCTTTCTGTGCGGTGTTCTGGCGCAGGGTGCGATGCAGCGCGGCAAAGGTTTGCTCAAGCTGCATGACCGCATTCTTGTCGTTGACCAGATTGAGCAAAGCCTGCGCGAGATTCTCCGGGGTGGCGTCTTCCTGCATCAATTCCGGCACGACAAAACGTTCGCACAAGATATTGGGCAAACCGTAATAAGGCTGATAGCCCTTGCGTTTCATCAGCCACCAGGTCAACGCATTCATGCGATAGGTGATCACCATCGGCCGCTTGAGCAGCGCGGCTTCCAGCGTGGCGGTTCCCGATGCGACCAGCACGCCGTCGGCAGCGATCATCGCGTCCTGCGCATGTGCGAACAGCATGGTGATCGGCAACTCGTGCGCATCGCAGTCATAAATGGCCTGTTCGAAAATTCCGCGTGTCTCGCGGCTCGCCAGCGGCACCAGGAAGCGCGCGTCCGGCAATTTCTGCAGGATCAGCCTGGCGGTTTCAATATAGGTGCGCGCAAGGTGTTTGACTTCGCTCTGGCGGCTGCCGGGCAGAAATGCAAATACTTTTATTTGCGGCGGGATACGCATCGTCTCGCGCATCTCGGCGCGCTTCGGCTGCTCCGGCAGCATATCGGCGAGCGGATGCCCGACATAATCCACCGGCACGCCGGCTTCGCTGTAGAGCCTGGGCTCATGCGGAAACAGCGCGAGCATGTGCGTGACCGCACGTTTGATCTTGTGGATGCGCTCGCCGCGCCACGCCCATATGGACGGGCTGACGTAATGGATGGTGGGAATGCCGTGCTGCTTGAGCGCGAGTTCCAGATCCAGATTGAAATCGGGCGCGTCCACCGCAATGAACAAGTCGGGGCGATGATCCAGAAAATAGGCGCGCAGCTTGCGGCGGATGCCGGCGATCTCGCGGTAATGGCGCAGCACTTCGACATAGCCGTTCACCGCCAGCTTTTCCATCGGGAACAGCACTTCCATGCCTGCGGATTGCATCCTGGGTCCGCCTATGCCCACGAACTTCACGCCGGGCCTGGCTTGCTTCAGCGCAGCCATCAAATGGCTGCCGAGCAGATCGCCCGACGCTTCGCCCGCGACGATGCCTATCACAATTTTTTGTGTCATAACAAAAACAAGATTAACGAATAATGCCGCGCGTTGTGGCGGCAAGAAAATCCACCAGCGGCTGCAACTCGGCGTGTTCCATCGCTTGCGACCGGATCGCGGCTTTGGCTTCCTCGAAGCTCAGGCCGGATTTATACAAGGTCTTGTAAGCGCGCTTGATCGCTATGATCGCCTCACTGGAAAACCCGCGCCGCTTCAATCCTTCCGAGTTGATGCCGTGTGCCACGGCCGGGTTGTCGGCAGCGGTGACGTAAGGCGGCAAGTCCTGCGACAAGCGTGTCTGAAAGCCGGTCATCGCGTGAGCGCCGACACGCACGAACTGATGTACGCCCGACAACCCGCCCAGGAAAGCCCAATCACCCACATGCACATGACCGCCCAGGGTCGCTCCGTTTGCCATGATGGTGTGGCTGCCGATCTGACAATCGTGCGCCACATGCACGTAGGCCATGATCCAATTGTCGTTGCCGATGCGTGTCACGCCGACATCTTGCGCCGTGCCAGTGTTGAAAGTGCAGAATTCGCGGATGGTGTTGTGATCGCCAATCTCAAGGCGCGTTGGCTCGCCCGCATATTTCTTGTCCTGCGGAATTTCGCCCAAAGAACTGAATTGAAAAATGCGATTGTGCCGGCCGATGCGGGTGTGGCCGTTGATCACCACATGCGGGCCGATCTCCGTGCCTGCGCCGATTTCGACGTGTTCGCCGATGATGGAATACGCGCCCACCTCGACATCGTCGGCGAGCCTGGCGTTGGGGTGTATCAGAGCGGTGCCATGTATCATCAAGCCACCGTCTTGACCGTACACATCAACTCCGCCTCGGCCACCAACTGCTTGTCCACTTCAGCGGTCGCGCTGAATTTGAACAGGCCGCGCATACTGCGTACCAGTGTTGCCTTGATGATCAATTGGTCGCCCGGTCCAACCGGCTGCCTGAAACGTGCGCCGTCGATACCGGCGAAGTAATAGACGGATTTTTCACTGGCGCCTGCACCCATGGACTTGAACGACAACAGCGCGGCAGCCTGTGCCATCGCTTCGATAATCAGCACACCGGGCATTACCGGATGGTGCGGATAGTGTCCCGGAAAAAAAGGTTCGTTGATGGTCACATTCTTCAGCGCCACGATGTGCTTGTCCGGCTCCATTTCCAGCACGCGATCAATCAGCAAAAACGGATAGCGGTGCGGCAGAAGTTCGATAATTTCGTTAATGTTCATTTGTATGCTCATCAGTCTTTCCCCCGGTTACTTCAACGACGCCCGCTTTAGGCCACCTCTAAAAATCCAAACTCCGTCGTGATACTGCGTTGCGATAAAAATTTTAACGCTTACATTCCTGTCCTGAGCCCAGTCGAAGGGTCAAACATATGCGGCGCGCTAAAATTTTTATCGCGCCTTGTCTGACTTAGGATTTTGAATTTTTAGAGGTGGCCTTTAATGATTCAAGTTCCTGTTCCAATGTTTTGATGCGCTGCGCCAGATCATCCAGACGCCGCAAATGCACTGCGTTCTTGCGCCAGTCTTCGGTTTTGGCAAACGGGAAAATGCCGGTGTAGGAGCCGGCTTCGCGGATGGACTTGCTTATCAGCGTGAAAGCGGCGATTTCAACATGATCCGCTATTTGCAAATGTCCAGTAATGCCGGCAGCACCGCCGATCCGGCAATGGCTGCCAATGGTGGTGCTGCCCGCGATCCCGACACATCCGGCGATGGCGGTATGCGCGCCGATGCGCACGTTATGCCCGATCTGGATCTGGTTATCCAGCTTCACGCCGTCTTCGATCACCGTATCGTCCAGCGCGCCGCGATCGATGGTGGTGTTCGCGCCGATTTCAACATCATTGCCGATTACCACCCGGCCGATTTGCTGAATCTTGATCCAGCGGCCCTCATCCATCGCGATGCCAAAACCATCCGCCCCGATCACCGCGCCCGAATGCGCGATCAGGTTATCGCCCAGCACACAGTCGTGATAAATCACCACACGCGGATACAGGCGCGCGTGGCTGCCGATGAACACATTCGCGCCGACGCAACAGCCCTCGCCGATCACGCTGTGCGCCCCTATCGTTGCGCCTTCGCCGATCACGGCGGTCGCAGCGATGCTGGCCGTCGCGTCTATCCTGGCGCCCGCGCCGATCACCGCGCCGGGATGCACACCCGGCTTGGCTTGCGGCAAAGGGTTGAGCATGGCCGAAACCTTGGCGAAATACGCGTAGGGATTATCGGAGACGATGCGCGGCAAATCGGTCGCACCCGCATCGGCCTCGGCAAGTATCACTGCGCCGGCCTGGGTGCCGGCGAGCTGTGCGCGATATTTACTGTTGGTGAGAAAGCTGATCTGTGACGGTTGGGCGGTTTCCAGCGTTGCGATTTGAGAGATGCGCACCTTTGCATCGCCCATTACGCGCCCGCCTAACTGCGCTGCGATCTCGGATAACCGGTAGGAGACAGTCATGCCAACGACACCTATTACCGGTCGGCCTTGCTATCGGTCATGCCGCCGACATTGCTATCGGCCCTGTCAGTGGCAAGATGCTGGATCACCATGTCGGTGATGTCTATCTTGGGATTTCGATACACCGCTTCCTGCAGAATCAGATCGTAATTTTCAGCGTCGGCTATCGCCTGAATCGCCTTGTTGGCCTGCTCCAGCACCATGGCCAATTCTTCGTTCTTGCGCAAATTCAGGTCTTCGCGAAACTCGCGCTGCATGCGTTGCAAGTTCACGTTTATGGCCGCCAATTCGCGCTCTTTGCTGCGACGATCGGCATCCGAAAGTTTTCCATCTCCTCCTTCCAGCATGGCCTGCATATCTTTAGTCTGCTTTATCAACTTCTTGATCTCCTGATCGCGGCCGGAAAATTCCTTTTCGATTTTCTTTTCCGCCTTGATCGCTGGAGCAGACTCGCGCAACACGCGCTCGGTATCAACCACGCCCACTTTGAAATCCGCGGCCTGGGCTAATCCCGCACTCAGCAACGCGGCCAATATAATTATCATCGTTTTCATTACCTGCTCCTTACGCATCATAAAACGTAGCTCGTAGCGTGTAGCCAAGCGGGTTTTGCTACCGGCTACCAGCTACACGCTGATCAGAACATCGAACCTAAAGTGAACTGGAATCTCTGCAACTTGTCCTGCGGCTGCTTATCAATAGGCACGGCATAGCTGAATTTAAGCGGGCCGACCGGAGACATCCAGATAAAAGCCACACCCGTAGAATAACGCATTCCGGCGCTGCCGGGCAGATCACCTGGCCCATAGACCGCGCCCGCATCGACAAATGCGCTCAACCGCACAGACTTTTCCTTGTCCATCCCGGGGAATGGCATTAACAGTTCCGCCCCGCCGACCACGCGCCTGGTTCCGCCCAGTACCGCATTCGTCGCGTCACGCGGACCCAGCGAACTGGGCTCATAGCCGCGCACCGAGCCGGGGCCGCCGGCATAAAAATTCCTGAAGAACGGCAGCGATTTGCCGTCGTAACCGCCCGCGATACCGGCCTCGCCATTCAGCAGCAGCGTGAGATCACCGCTCACCGGATAAAACAACTGATGCTGATAATTCAACTTGTAATAACGTATGTCGTACACCGGCAAGGCGATTTCCGTAAAAGCGCGCTGCACCGTGCCTTCGGTAGTATAAATCGCGCTGTCGCGGGTGTCCCTGCCCCAGCCTATCGTTCCCAGCAAAGTGTTGTTGATCGCGCCAAAAGTGTCGACATATTGCTGCAATCGCGCCGGAGAGTTTGCTGCCAAGCCCAACTCGGTCCTTTCAATCGACAAGCCGTAGCTGACGCTGGTGTCTTCTCCTATCGGTACGCCGAAACGCACACCGCTGCCCCAGGTGCGGGTCGAGTATTGGCTGACCGCCGTGCTTCGCGAATTGGTGTCGCGCTTATACACATCGAAGCCGCGGCTTACGCCATCATCGGTGAAATAGGGATTGGTGTGGGAAAGCGAATACACCTGATTGACTTTTCCCGTGTTGACCTGGGCGGAAAGCTGATTGCCGCTGCCGAACAGATTGGCCTGCGTCACCCCCGCGCTCAGCACAACACCTTCGCCGCCGCTGTACCCTGCGCCCACCGAGATATTCCCGGTCGATTTCTCCTTGACCGACACGTTCACATCCATTTGGTCGGTCACGCCCTGCACCTGCGGAGTTTCAATATTCACCTCGGAAAAGAAATCCAGCTTGTCCACGCGCTGCTTGGATTTCTTGATTTTCTCCACATCGAACCACGCGCCTTCGATCTGGCGAAATTCGCGGCGTATGACTTCATCGCGAGTCTTGTTGTTTCCCGAAACGTTGATGCGGCGGATATACGCACGCTGGCCGGGATCCACCACAAAGTTGAAAGAGACCTGATGCACTTTCTTGTCAACCTCGGTCTTATCGATTTCGGGAATCGCATTCACGTTGGCAAAGGCATAGCCTTCCGCGCCGAGCCGTTCGCCGATCTTCCTGCTGGTTTCGGTCAACGCCTTGCGCGAGAAGGTGTCGCCCGCTTTTACCTGCACAAGACTTTCGATTTCCGCTTTGCCTATCCCTCCTTCAGTGTCCAACATATCGCCGGACACGCCCACCCTGGCGACGGTAAATTTCGCGCCCTCGGTAAAATTGATGGTGATGTAAATATCTTTCTTGTCCGGCGTGATCGAAACCTGGGTGGAATCGATATTGAATTCCAGGTAGCCGTTGTCCATATAGAACGAACGCAGCGTTTCCAGGTCGGCTGACAGCTTGGGCTTGGAATACTGGTCGCTGCTGCTGAACCAGCTGAACCAGCCCGGTGTGCCGAGCTTCATCAGGTCCAGCAACTCCTCTTCCTGGTAGGCATGATTGCCGACCAGATTGATCTGTTTGATTTTGGAGACTTCGCCTTCCGCCACGTCGAATACGATACTGACGCGATTGCGCTCCAGCTCGGTGACGGTAGTCGTCACCGAGACACTATATTTGCCGCGCGCAACGTACTGGCGTTTCAGTTCCTGGGTGGCCTTATCCAGCGCGCCTTTATCGAAAATCCGCGCTTCGGCCAGGCCGGCATTCTTCATGCCCTCCTTGAGTTGATCCTTGGGAAAATCCTTGGCGCCATTGATTTCAATACTCGCGATCAAAGGCCGCTCGCGCACCTGCACGATCAACACGCCATGATCGACCTTCAGTTTCACATCCTTGAAAAATCCGGTGGCATATAAGGCGCGAATCGCGGCTGCGGACTGCTGGTCGTCCATGGTGTCGCCGACCTTGATGGGCAGATAGCTGAACACCGTGCCGGCCTCGGTGCGCTGTATGCCCTCGACGCGAATATCCTTGACGGTGAACGGCTCGATTGCCCATGCGGGAGAAATCCAGGCGGCAGACATGCAGAGCAGGAATTTTAAGCCTGCCAGCTTTTTTGTGTTCATTGGTTAACCTGAGATGAGGCGATTTATGTCGTTAAATATGGCGAAGACCATCAGCGTGCCGAGCAGTGCGATGCCGATTTTCTGGCCGATTTCCCAAGCTTGATCGGAGACCGGACTGCCCTTGATCCATTCGGCGACATAATACAGCAAGTGCCCGCCATCCAATAAAGGAATGGGCAGCAAATTCAACACGCCCAGACTGATGCTGATCAACGCCAGAAAGCCCAGATAAGCCACCCAGCCTATTTTGGCGGACTGCCCGGCGTAATCGGCGATGGTGATCGGGCCGCTCAAATTTTTCATCGACACTTCGCCCAGCACCATCTTGCCCATCATTTTCAGGCTGATCACAGAGGTTTCCCAAGTCTTGCGCAGCGACTGCGTCAATGCTTGCAGCGGAGCGTAGCTCACCTCGATGAACATCGCCTGCCATGCGGCCTCATCCACCTTCGGTCCCGCGCCGATCTTGCCCACCGTTTTGCCGGATTCGGCAACGGCTTGCGGAACCACCGACACGCTCAACGTCGTTTCGCCGCGCTGCCCATTCTCGCGACGAATATCCATCAGTACGGCTTTGTCTGGATGTGCCCGCACCACCTCGACCACCTCGCTCCAACGCTGCATCGCCACCCCGTTGGCACGCAGTATCCGGTCGCCTTCTTGCAGTCCGGCACGCTGCGCTACGCCAGCATCGGCAACCTTTCCAATGATGGGCAAGACCGCAGGTTGATAAAGATGCAAGCCTAATTTATCAAAGAACTTGCCATCCAGATCCTTCGCTTCCAAGCCGCTTATATCCAGCGTGTGGAACAACGACGTGCCGCTGGCGCTACGCGCTTCGATGCTTATCTCGCTTTGTCCATCGCCTTGTCGCAGCGCCAAGTCCAACAACCGCCAATGCAATTCCTGCCAACTCGGGATCGCCTCGCCATTGATACTGAGTATGGTCTCACCCGACTGCATCTGCGCAATGGCAGCGGGTGTGCCTGGCGGGACATCGCCCAGCGTCGGTTTTAGCCCCGGCACACCGTGCATAAATAAACCCCAATACAACACGATGGCCAGCAGAAAATTCGCCAGCGGCCCCGCCACCACAATCGCCATGCGCTGCAACACCGGCTGGCGATTAAAAGCGTAGGGCAAATCCTCAGTCGCGACCTCTCCCTCGCGCTCGTCCACCATTTTGACGTAGCCGCCCAGCGGGATCGCGGAAATCACCCATTCGGTAGGGTTGCCGGCAAAGCGTTTGCTGTAAATCACTTTGCCGAAGCCCACCGAAAAACGCAGCACCTTCACGCCGCAGCGGCGCGCCACCCAATAGTGTCCAAACTCGTGGAACGTCACCAACAGCGCGATTGCGCCGGCAAAAGCAAGCAAAGTCATCATGTTTGCAACTTTCTAATAAATTGATCTGCGGCGCTGCGCGCCTCGGCATCTGCATCAAGCACATCGCCCAGACTGCTGACAGTGCTGACCTGCAACTGGTTCAACACAGCTTCAATCACGCGCGGAATGGATAAGAATGCAATTTGTTGGTCGAGAAAAGCCGCCACCGCCACTTCATTCGCGGCATTCAATACCGCCGGCGCCGTGCCTGCCGCACGCAGCGCCTGATACGCCAACGCCAGACAAGGAAAGCGCTCGAAATCCGGCGCGCTGAAATTCAGCGTCGCCACTTTGAACAAATCCAGCGGCAGCACGCCCGCATCGATACGATCGGGATAAGCCAGCCCAAAAGCGATCGGCGTGCGCATATCGGGGTTGCCGAGTTGCGCCAGCACCGAACCATCCACATACTCGACCAGCGAATGAATCACGCTCTGCGGATGCACCACCACCTGGATGTCATCGGCGCTCGCGCCGAACAGCCAGTGCGCCTCGATGACTTCCAGACCCTTGTTCATCATGGTGGCGGAATCCACCGAGATCTTGCGCCCCATCACCCAATTGGGGTGCGCGCAGGCTTGCTCCGGCGTGACGTTATGCAATTCACCCAACGGGGTATTGCGGAACGGGCCGCCCGACGCGGTGAGCAAAATGCGGCGCACGCCATTGCCAGCCGGATCGCCGTCATAGCCGCGCGGCAGGGCTTGAAAAATCGCGTTGTGCTCGCTGTCGATCGGCAACAGCACGGAACCGCTGGCGCGCACCGCATCCATGAACACGTTGCCCGCCATCACCAATATTTCCTTGTTCGCCAGCAGGATTTTCTTGCCGGCGCGCGCCGCTGCCAGCGTGGGTCTCAAGCCAGCCGCGCCGACGATAGCCGCCATCACCGTAGCTACTTCCGGCAACACGGAAACCTGTTCGAGCGCCGCCATACCGCTCAAAACCACAGTGCTCAAGCCCGATTCCTGCACACGCTGGCGCAACTGCGCAGCGGCATCCTCATCCAGCATCACCGCATAACCCGGCTTGAATTGCTGACATTGACCAAACAGCAAATCGACCTGGGTGTTCGCCGTCAACGCAACGATACTAAATTTATCGGGATGACGCGCCACCACGTCCAGCGTGCTGACGCCGATACTGCCGGTGGAGCCCAAAACGGTAATTTGTTGCATAGCTTTTTAGTTCAGGTGGTCAACAGAATCGCCAGCGCGGCGAGCGGCAGAGTCGAGGTCAACGCATCGATGCGATCCAGCAGTCCGCCGTGTCCCGGCAGTAGCGCGCCGCTATCCTTTACCCCGGCCTGGCGCTTGATCGCCGACTCGAACAAATCGCCGATCACGGCCAATCCCACCCACCACCACGAAGCCACCAGCAAGACGGGCAGCGCTTCACGCTGACCTAAATTAGGGCTAAAGACCCATACCAGCAGCACATAAACCGATACGCCCAGCAGCGCGCCCGCGACGCCTTCCCAGGTCTTGCCCGGGCTGATGCTGGGAGCAAGTTTGTTGTTGCCGAATCTACGTCCGGCGAAATAGGCCGCAGTGTCCGCGACCCATACCAGTCCCATCACGAACAACAATAGCCACGGGCTGATCGCGCGCAAATCCAGCATCGCCAAACCGGTGGGTATCAGCACCGCCCAACCGGCCAGCACCATCAGCAGTGGTTGTTCGACCTTCCAGCCCGCTATCAACCACGTCGGCACGACCAGCAGCCACAGCAAAGCGGACACGCCATATACCAACAAATGCATGTGGGTTTGTTGTTCAACCGTGTGGTTGGCATCAAACCAAATCAACCCCAACATCATTATCAACGTCAGCCCCCAAAAAACCTGCGCGGGTCTGCCGGTGAGCTTGGACAACCTCGCCCACTCGGAAGTCCCCTGCAACACCATCAAAATCACCAACGCAGTCCATCCTGAAACAGGCAGGGCGAACAATGCCAACAATAACAGCGCCGCTAAAATGACTGCGGTTATCACCCGCAACTTAAACATTTCCACCCTCCCCGGACAATTGTCCCGCGAACTGCTCCTCCAACTGTTCGCTGGTCCGGCCAAAACGCCGCTCGCGCTTCTGATATGAAGCAATCGCCTTGTCCAATTCGCCGCGATCAAAGGTCGGCCATAGCGTGTCGGTGAAATATAATTCGGTGTATGCCAGTTGCCACAACATGAAATTGCTGATGCGCTGCTCGCCGCCGGTACGGATGAACAGATCCGGCTCGGGCGCGTCGCTCATCGAGAGATAAGGCTGCAAATCTTCCTCGCTGAAAGTCTGCGCGAGTTGCGGATGATCCTTGAGCATGGCTTTCAGCGCCTGCATCACATCCCATCGCCCGCCATAATTCGCGGCGACAGTCAGCGTCAGCGCGGAATTGTTCGCGGTAAGTTGTTCGGCTTCCCGCATGGTCTGCTTGAGCTTGTCGTCGAAGCGGCTGCGGTCGCCGATAATTTTCAGGCGAATGTTGTTTTCGTGCAGTTTGGCGGCTTCGCGCTCCAGCATTTTCAGAAACAACGTCATCAGGAAGGAAACTTCTTCGGCGGGACGCCGCCAGTTTTCGCTGCTGAATGCGAACACCGTCAGGTAGCCCACGCCCAGCTCACGGCAGGCCTTCACCACTTCGCGCAACGCTTCCACCCCGCGTTGATGCCCGGCCACGCGCGGCATGAAGCGCTGTTTCGCCCAGCGCCCGTTGCCATCCATGATGATGGCGATATGACGCGGGACAGCGGGGATGTCGGGA